>DATNQL010000945.1:0-4804 GCA_036704025.1 Stenomitos sp. | reverse complement strand
ATGCCGCTAGCGCCTTTTTTTGTTTTAACGTTAGCGATCGCGGTTGGTGATCCATTACTACTAACATTCCCACGATGAGTCCTTGAGGCATCACTAAGGGAACACCCGCGTAAAATCTGATGTTGGCTGGAGATTTTACCCGTTCATGGTTAGCCCAATGGGGTTCTGCTAACACATCTTCAATCATGAATAAGGGGGAATCCCCAAAGTCTTGTTGCAGGAACGTTTCAGCACATAATGCCAAGTAAGCCCCGCTTGAGTTTGGGTCTAAGCCTACTTGGGATTGAACCCACCCTTTTTTAACATCGATGAAGCATAGTAGGGCAATCGGTGTTTGGCAAATGCTAGCTGCTAAGCGAGTCAAATCGTCAAATGCAGCTTTGGGAGCTAATTCAAGACCTTGATTCGGGTGAATCTGATCAAGGTTTATACCTCCGTTCCCAAATAAAAGGGTTTTCATTGCTTTGCGTTCCTCTCCTCGCCGAAGCCAGGTTTTTGACGGTTTCTTGGCTTAATGGGGTTTGACGGAGTAACGAACGGCGTTGTCGCTTCCTTTTGTGGACACGGCTTTTGGGTACAACGGCGATTCTGTTACTGTGAATCACTAAAGAATTTTTCAATAATGATGAAATCAATTACTTTTAACGTCTTCAAGCCGATGTTCGCAGCCTTTGAACCCATTGACAAAATAAAATTTTTCTTGTTATGAGCTTTCATGAAAGCTCTACCCCGATCCACAATCGGTTGATTAACTCAATCTTAACTAATTTTAGAACCCCTTTTCTAATCTTCATAAATTATATACAACCTTAAGAAATATAAAGTTTTTCAAAAAGTTATATGGCTGAATGAATCCTTAACTAATCCTTTGATACCAAACAATTGTAAAACACTTCCTGTCAGCTCCTCAGTCCAAAAAGTTCAATGCTAACAGAGAAGACCGTTTCCACAAGGTACGACTTCGGTTAAAGGGAATACACCGAGTTCATTGCTGATCAACTCAACTCAGCAATCGACAAATATTGACACAATATAGTTCGTTTCCTGTCAGGAACGGCTCCCCTGGCAAAATCTAAAGATTAGGTTGCAGTTTCTCTATTTTGGTTAGGCGAGGTAGACAATAGCAGTGAGTATAAGTTCAACCAAAGCTCTTGAGTAATGTAAACACGTACTTATAGAGGGAATACCGATGAAATTTTCACGTTGTAACAACAAAGCTCCCTCCCCAGCAGAACTTCAAAACTTAGAAAAACTCCAAGCTCTCATTGAGCGTGCAGTCGCAGACGGTAAGCTGACCAAGTATGAAATGGAGTCTATCCAGGCGGCGATGCGTGCGGATGGAAAAATCAGCTTTGAGGAACTGGAGTTGTGTAGACAATTGATCTGGGAAAAAATCCAAAACGGAGAACTCGAATACGACTGGTGGAATTGAGCCGAATTGAGTGGATCAACTCGGTGATTCAATCGGGGAAGATTCAGGCGTTACCGGACTCTCCGGTGTAGGTTCAGTAGGAACCGAATTTTCGACAGAGAGCTCGAGTTGATAATTCATCGACCCAGAGGATTCTGAGACAATCACAAACTCATATAGACCCGATTCTGGCAGTTCTCCTGACCAGGTGCGATCGCGCGAATCTTCCAGCAAAATGGTCTTGCCGCTAGGACTATAAATGGAAAACAACACACTCTTTCCCGTTTGCAGCTTGGCATTCATCGTCTGACCGGCGGCAAGATTAGCCAGGAAGACTTTGCCTCCTCCGGGTTTCAGGGTGCCACTAACGGTTTTGCTCACAGCCTCTGGGTCAAACTCAATTTGCTCTAAAGCCTCTTTGGTTTTCAGCGCGGTGAGCGTATCTCCCACCATCGCTTGCCAGACCTGAAAGATCGGTTTGTTGCGAAAATCCTGATTCTCCTTTTGTTCGGGGAACGCCAGAAAGAACTTGGCATCGACTAGGTCGTACAGGCTACGGCTACTGACGCGGAGTTGATTGGCTTCGGCTTTAGCGCGAGTGAGATCCGCCTCTGTATAGTTTCCTAACTGCCGCCGTGCGCTGGCACTTAACTTGAGGTTATCGAGTTGCCGGAGGACATTGGAGGCGATCGCATCCCACTGTGCTCTAGCCTCAGCCTCTTCTGACCCCTCACCTAACGTCTGACCTCGGCGATCGGGGTACTGACTCCAATATTCCTCATTCACTAAGCTAGCGTAATACTCGTAGCGAATATCCAGGGCAACACGACGCTGTTGTAGGCGTTCCTTGCGTTGTATCTCTTCGCGAGTAAAGGGAGATGATGGTTCTGGCGTGGGTTCCAGGGTGGGCGAGACTGAACCCGTCTCGGTGGGCTGCGGTGGAGTATTGTCAGAGGGTAGTTGGGACTTGATCCACCAATTGCCAGCCAACCAACCAATCCCACCCGCAACCGGAATCAGCACTAGCACGACTAGAATTTTCCCCCACCAACCGGAGGACGGCTGATCGGTTGAACTGGGTGATGGTGTTACAGGCACGATGGGCGAGGAGGAAGAATTAGCCACCACCAGGGGAGGGGAAACCGCCATTGTCGCTTCCGTGGGAGAGGATGGAAGCTGAGTCGGGAGGTATGTCGGGGGTTCGGGGGGTGCCGCGAGAGATTGCAGCACTTCACGCGCACTTTGATATCGCTCCGTCGGGTTCAGTTGGAGCATTTTATCGAGTACATTGCCTAGCTTAGGGCTGAGATTAACTTCCCGCCGCCAGTTCCAAGCCAAGGTGTTTGGGTCAATTAACAGTTGCGGTTCCTTCCCGGTGAGCAACACTAATACCGTTGCCCCTAAAGCGTAGAAATCACTGTGGGGATAGGCCATTCCCCCTTGCATCTGCTCATGGGGAGCAAAACCCACCTTCCCCAAGCGAGTCGCGTGGGCGGGTGTACTACCGACGGGGGATGACCCCATTACTTGAGACGCGACCGATGCTGCAACTTGCTTCACTCCGCCAAAGTCAATCAGCACGGGTAACCCATCCGTACTCCGCAAAATTAAATTATCGGGAGAAATATCGCGATGAATCACACCCAAGGAGTGGATGTATTCCAAAACTGGTAGGATTTGCAGCAGCAGTTGGGTGACTTCGGCTTCATTAAACCGTAGTCCCTGCTGTTTGCGCGCATCGAGTAAGGCGTGGTACGTTTGACCGACCACATAGTCTTGTACTAAAAATAAGCGCCCCTTGTTTCCCTGCTTGACGCGAAACATCTCTCGGAACTTGGGGATTTGGGGATGTTGCAACTGGTAGAGAATACCCGCTTCCCGCTCAAAGAGTTCCTCTGCTTTTTGCAGGGCGTAGGTTCCTTGAACTTGGGGTGCAAATTCCTTTAACACACAGGATTCATTAAACCGATTCAAGTCTTCGGCTAAATAGGTGCGTCCAAAGCCACCATGCCCCAATTCCCGGACAATACGGTAGCGACCCCCCATCACCATCCCAGCCTCAACGCCTTGAGCCTCCGGCTGAGTTAGCTTCTCGCCGCACAGCCTGCAAAAGCGATTTCCAGAGGGATTTTCATGTCCTTTAGAGCAATAGAGGGGAGCCATTGAAAATAGCCAAACCAATAATTAATAGTGAAAGGCACAAGCGCGGATTTCCTTAAGCTGAAGCGATTGCGACTCAGCGATGGGGGTTTGAATACCACCGATTGGCATTCCGGCTGTTTGCGATCGCTCAGGGATCAGTTGCTTTTGCCCACGAACCATCCATAACGGACAGAGAACACAAGTTTAGATGATGCCCACTAGATGCACAACGGGTTACTTCTTGCCCGTTTCGAGTTGACTGACCCGATCCGAGCAGATTGCATACCAAATTTGACCAAATGTTTGTAAGTTCAGTTTCTCACTCCGTTGCTCAGGAAACAGCCGATTAAACGTTTGATCTGTTTGTTGACTCAGTTGGTTCATCGTGTAACCACCCAATTGACCTCGCTGGGCTTGACGCTGCCAAGTTTGGTAATTTCGTTGAGTATAGCTCCCTAACTGGCGACGAGCTGTCGCACTGAGTTGAGCTTGTTCTAGTTTATCGAGCAAGTCTTCTGCTGTGTTATGCCATGCCTTGCGTAATGTTGCATCTTCGGATTTCAGCGTTAGTGTCCGTCCCCGTACTTGTGGATATTTCGTATAGAAGACATCATTGACTAAATGATTAAAATATGCATCGGGAATACCTAGACTTTGACGGCGGCTCAACAGTTGGCTCATCCGTTTTTGCTCCGAAGCATTGGGAGAGCCAAGGTCGGGTGTATTCTCGGATGGAATGCCTAGAGAGTCTAAACGGACTGAACGAATCATCGAACTCATCACCGCCCAACCCGCCAATCCGGTGACTAAAATCAAGCCTGCACCGACCCCCATCTTGAGCAACCACCCACCCAGCCAGTTGAAAATTTGGGGGGGCTTTGCCATCGGTTGAGGCTTAGGCGGTGTGGCAATAGGGGGGCTAGGGGTAACGGGAACGGGTTTAGCCGGGGCTTTAGGAGCCACCACCAGGGTTCGCATATAGGAGGCAATCGTGTTGAGGGCGAACGGGCGCGGCGGGGGCGTGGGGTTGGGTGAGGGAGTGTTGGGGTTGGTTTTGAGAGCCACGACTTGTGTTTGTTTTTGGGAGATCGGGCTATGAGTAACCAGGGGGGGTGGGGAGGGGAGGGCTTGCAAAACTTCATCGGCACCAGAAAAGCGATCGCTGGGTTTATGAGCTAACATTTTCTGCAACACGGCTTGCAGTTGAGAGGACACCGGAATGTCCCGTCCCCAACGCCAATTTCCTTGGTA
>DATNQL010000944.1:0-5708 GCA_036704025.1 Stenomitos sp. | reverse complement strand
GTCTTTGATATAAGATGGAGTCGCCTGTCCCAAATGGCTCAAAATCGGTGCGGCACTGCCCCGCACGGATGGTTCAACCTGTTCATCCTTAAGGAAATCCAGGATATCTTGGAGGCAAGGTTTCGCGGCTGCGCCCCAATTACCCAAAGCTTCTGCCGCATTACCCCGCACGGATGGCTTCACTTGTTCATCCTTGAGGAAATTGAGAATGTCTTTAATATAAGGTTGTGCCGCTTCTCCCAAGTGGCTCACGGCAATGGCTGCACTGCCCCGAATATCTGCCTCCACCCGTTCATCCCGGAGGAGGTTGAGGATGTCTTGGAGGTAAGGTTGCGCCGCCTCTCCCAGATGTTCCAAAGCGGGTGCGGCAAAGCGACGAACATAGCTTTTCACACTTTCATCCTTGAGGAAGTCGAGGATGTCTTTGAGGTAAAGTTGAGCGGCTTTCCCCAGGTTAGCTAAGGATTCTGCCGCAAAACCCCGAATCCCTGTGTCTACGTTTTGATCTTTAAGGAAGTCGAGGATATCTTTAAGGTAGGGTTGAGCTGCTGCTCCCAGGTTACCCAACGCTTCTACCACAAAGCCCCGAACTTCGGCGTTCACCTTTTCATCCTTGAGAATGTCAGCAACCTCTTGGAGGTAGGGTGGAGTGGTTTCTCCCAAGTTCCCCAAGGCTTGTGCCGCAAAGCCCCGAAAGTAGACATCCACGTCTTCATCTTTGAGGAAGTCGAGGATATCTTTCAGGTAGGGTTGAGCCGCTTTTCCCAGTTTGCCTAAGGCAACGGCGGCACTAGCGCGAACGTATGCCTCCGCTTTTTCATCTTTGAGGAAGTCGGCGATGTCTTTGTGGTAGGGTTGAGCCGTCTCTCCTAGGTTACCGAAGGCAACGGCGGTACTACCCCGAACATAGACGTTCACTTTTTCATTGTGAATGAAGTGGAGGATATCTTTAAGATAAGGTTGAGCCGCTTCTCCCAAGTTGCCCAAAGCTTGTGCCGCACTGCCCCGAACATAGACGTTTACCTGTTCATCTTTGAGGAAGTTGAGGATATCTTTGATGTAAGGTTGAGCCGCCTGTCCCAGGTTGCCCAAAGCTTGTGCCGCACTGCTACGAACAGAAACGTTCACCTTCTGATTCTTCAGGATATGAGCCGCTTTTCTAGCAATATCCTCCGGTTTCTGAACCGCCAATGTTAAGTCTTGGGGCTTGTACTGGGCTAATTGGTCGAAAGCATATCCTTTGACTTTGTCCTGGCTGTCGTCAAGGGCAGCAACAATGCCGTTAATGTGCCAAGGTTGCGGGTGGGCGGGTTTTTGGGCATTCACCCAAGGCAGGCAGAGGAGGAGAGTCAGGAAGAAAGTCAACGGGAAAAGGTAAAACGGAGAAAGCTTGCGGGTTGTGCGGGGAGTGTTGAGCATGAGTGCACGGTAGAGCACGATTCGGAGCAAGGCGGCTGAGCGGAGAGATTCATCAATAGTTAGTATTAACTCTTAAGATAGATGCTCTATGGTGCAACAACGAGCAATCGCATCTTGTTATAGCAAAAGGGAGAAGAGTTTTGGTTTCAGCAAGTGGCTCTATCCTAATCGCCTTCGCGACTGTTATATATCATGTCTGCTTAAACACTATAGTTCTGTGCCCTCTACCCAACATTTTAAGCTTGCCGCGCTACTACTTTGAGTTTTAGGGGAAAAATTTGAGGAACTCATGAGGAAAGTCGAAAGCAGGCGAAATAACGGTCTTCATCCTTCTTATCCCGCTATGACGAAGAATGCGATTGCCTCAGCTTCCTCATAAGTTTCTCTCATTCCCTGCTTACTCTAAAAGTAGAATCAAACTATTACCTATTCTTCAATGAAAATCTCTAACTTTTTACAATTTAATCCAAGTTTTTGGGTAACTTTAAACTAAAATTAACTTCGTTATTGTCTTGATTCTAGTAGAGCGTCAAGGTAGATTCGAGGGGTAAATGTTAAGATACCTCTCCCTTGTCCTCCTTGTCTCCCTTGTCCTCTCCCAACCTGTCAATGTAGTCTTGACAGACTACTAGGTTTCCCTATTTACAAGGAGGGGATACATGATAAATACTGTTGTTCAATACTCTATTGATGCTATCAAAAGGGTAGAGTCTATTATGTTAATGCACACCCTGTTGAAACCGAGCTAATCAAAAATGGTGAGTATGCAGCTCTACCCTCGACTCGTTTCACTTCAAGATTTTCTTCTGCTTAGCATGAATACTTTTCATATGCTTCTTAACAGTGTTAGGAGTAATGCTCAGCTCTGATGCAATCTCCTTGTAGGTATAGTGACCTCTATGGAGTAACCAAACTTCTTTTTCGCGGCGAGTCAACTGATAAAATTGAGCTTCTTCAACAGCTACATTCTTAATCGCTTGATTTCGATCTTCTAGGGTTATTAATAGGCAGGGATTTTTCATCGTTTCTATATTAAACCATCGAGCCTGAATATCCAAGATTGTTGAGTATTCCGTAAAAATTCTTGACTGAATCGTCCAGCATTGATCGGGGAATAAACTACGGCTTTGAATTAAAGATTGACAAACATACCATACCTCTTCAGGAACTATGTTGGTATTCGCTTTGCCTTGATGTAGTTTACCTAAAATTATTTGGGCATTTTTATTGCTATAGAGCAGTTCTTTTTTCTCAGTTATAATCAAGATACCGTCTATTAATTTTTCAACAACTCCTTGGAATAAACCTGATTGTTCAAGGTTTTCAAAAAATGGTGTTTTTAATGTTTTGATTTGAGATTCTTGTGAATCCAAGGCACTGAATGTATTGTTTTCTTGGGTAGCGTGCATGACCAACATAATTCTCCCAGAGAGTTTTTAGCTCAGTCATACCGTTTTCCGTGAAGATGCTACAGATACTTTTTCAAAGCTTTGCCAGCTAGCAAACTATGTGTAACATTACCAGGGAAAATTGGTATCACTAGATACAATCTGACTTGGATAGCTAAACTTTTGTGCAAGTTGCTAAGATCTCTAACAAGGCTTATTGAGGTTATGAGCATTTTAAATTTTCAGCTAAACAAAGACTTTTAGCTATTGTGGCACAATTAAGACGTTTACCTCTTTTAACACCCTGTTAAAAAGATATGGCTACAAGTTAAATGAGTTTTATAATATTTGCTTTCCATTGTTCTTTTTACAGGTATGTAAAATAGGGTAAAGTTCTCTTTTTAATGAAATTTATCTGGACTATTGCACTCTAATGAACAAGTTTAAACCACTTCAAAAACAATCGCAACTCGACCATTGAATTGCATCCAGTTATCAATAAATTTCACAAATTCATTGCACATTTGCAAACATCTGCTATCCAAAGACAGATCAATCTAAATCAGGATTCTCTTAGTTCCAGAAAGTTTTCATATTCTGCCTGCATCATTTCACCAAACGACCTGTAGCGATCAGCACCAGGAAGCCAGTCACCGAAAAACCAAGCTTCCCATTCGCCATCCTCTGTAATCACTTGGGGATTGAGGAGGTAAATAGCTGCATCGCCTTTGTCACTAATTTCTAAGGCGGTTTGCAGATACTCGACTCGAAGCTTGCTGCAATCTTGAGTATCACCGTAGACAAAGTAATTTTTATCTGAAATTGATGGCTTTCCCACAAGAGTATTTGAACCATCTACATAATCATTCGCAAATCGCTCGACAAATGCATCAATCCACGCTTGATGCCTGAGTGAGAACCATTCGATATCTTCAGTTGACCACAGTTTGTTAATGAACGGTGTTGTTTGACGCCATCCGTTAGTGACCTTGAGAAAGTCTCGATAGGAAGGTGGTAGAGTCGCTTCTAAGCGAGCTTCAGCACGAGCGATTTGCTCCTCAGTCGCGCCGGGATAACCTAACCAACCCGATCGCATCACCTCTGACGGAACTTGTTCGCGCTCTTGACCCATAGAGTCTAGCAACTCCTGACTCCAGCGCTTTAAAAAACGTTCCCAGTTGAAAGCATTCATTGTTAAAAGACCGATCTAGATAACTTGAAGCATTGGAACATCGAAGAAGGCTGGAGTTACGGTTGCCCCTTGAAATGTTACAAGTACCTGCAAGCGGTACATCCCCGGTTGCTGTAAGGTAGTTTCAGGCAATAAAGCTGTGTAAAAGGGTCGCTCCTGAACCAAGATAGTAGCTTCTGTATCACCAAGAGAGGCGATCGCACCCGTGGTTCGATGACGTGCGTAGACTTGAGCTGAGTAACGAATCTCCTGTTTGGCAATATCAGCCGCCTTTAGTCCAGTCAGTTGAAAGGTGATTGCCAGTGTAAAGGATTCACCAGATTGGACAAAACTGGAGAACCCTTGACCCGCGTGATCGACGAGCGCTGGCATTTCGGTTTGAGGCGGTTGAAATAGCCCCAATTGAACGATCTCTGCTGTCACAGGAGTAGTTAAATCGGACTTTTCGGCTTCAGGTTCAGGCTGCCTGCTTTCGCCAATCTGGGACTGAATCCACTGTTGCAGTTGTGACGCGAAGCTATCGTGTAGGGAATTGCTTTCGATCCCAGACCATATTCTGGCGGTGTCAGTTTCAATGTGACGGACTATCGTCCGTTGCTCTGCTCGATCTTCAACCTGTTTGCTTTGAAGCGCGATCGAAAACGAGGCAAACGTCTTCCATGTGCCGTCCTGGACTGAAGAGGGTAAGTTCTCTTCAACTTTGATGGGGACTGATTCCCCAGTTGGATGGCATGTCTCCCTCTCCTCGGTTAAGAAGTGAGGATATTCTTCTGCGATATCCTCTGGAGACTCGATAACTGGCTGGGACGACTCCCCCTCCTGTGATGAGAGGTGAGGAGAGTTTTCAACGGTTGCATCTGGAGACTCTACAGCTTGTTGTGAGGGTAAATCTGTCACAAATTCCTGAGCTTGAGCAATCCATCCTGCAATCTCACCGTGAGTTACCGTATGTCCTTGGGCTCTCAGTCGAGACTCAATCTCAGCAGCAGAAGCCCTAGCTAAGTCTCGGACATCACAAATGCCGAGCAACTCAAGCCATCGCCGCTTGGTCGATCCAATGCCTCGAATCTTTGTCAAGCCGTTGCGTTCTTCGCCATTTCCTTTCGTTGAGTCTTCACCTGTTGGCGGTTTAGTCATTTTTGCTCCTCCTTTTGTTGCTCAGAGGAAAACAAACCCTTCAGGGTAGACGGTTTTACCAAAAGTTCGCCCAGTTCCTCATCCTTGAGGGTTGGGTGTTGAATAATAGTTTGGGAAATCTGCTACCAAGGAATCTTTAAGAGACTCTGAGCTTCACTCTATCCTTCTCGATTAGGAAACTGGTAGGCACTAGTAACCTGCCAGTTGGGTGCTAATCTCCTGGGTACCTCAGGACTAGATTGCACTCAGATTACAGAGGTCACACGTTAGTAGACCCTTAACGGAAAGCTTGGTAAACTTGCAGAACAACAGCTGCAACATAGCCGAATCCGAAAACGAACTGAGCACAAGCATGATTGGAAGGTCCAATCTCAGCCACAGCTGCAATAGCGTAGAATCCGGGAGTTAGTTTTGTTGTGTCTGGAGTTCCCTCGTAAGTAAGGGTGTAATCGAATTTATCTTTCTCTGTTGTGATACTGACGGTTGCGTCTTCTTCTGTTGCTTTTGCACCAACACCTTCAAAGGAGAACGTCACCTTAATCTTCGTACCCAAGCACAGCAAAAGTCTGGTG
>DATNQL010000943.1:0-5555 GCA_036704025.1 Stenomitos sp. | reverse complement strand
TGGCTGAGCCGAATAGAAAAATCTTGAACTTTTTCAGGGTTTGATAAATGGCAGTTTGTCTTAACCGTGTTTAATGCTGGTTTAGGGTTATAAACTCATCTTTTGTCCCATAACGGCTGATAAACCTAAGACTTGCTCTAGGTCGTGAACAATCACTATTTGTAAGGAAATAAAACCTCCCTAAATGTCATAGAAATCCGTCGATTTCTAATAAATTCTTGACCTTTATAGTGATCTCGTTTACAAGCCACAATTCCATGTTGCCAATTATATCGAGCTGCCCCTTTTAAAATCAATAAACTTCCCGCTTGCAAGAGAATCTCGGCTTGCTCTTGAGTTTGAGAATGGGTGAAATCCATAACACATTCACTGCCCAAACTCAGGATAGAAATTGTATTCCCAAAGCAAGGAATACAGTCAGTATGGCTAACAATGCCTTGACCTGGCTGATATTCATTCACAATTACTTGATCGGGAACGTTTCCCATTAAGCCAACCTCAGTCAGCCTGACCGCAATCCTCTGTGCCCAATCCGGTAAAGCCCCTAAGTGTGTCGATGCCGCAAAAGAACCATCTTGATAGTCATATTTATATCCATATTCTTGAATTCTTCTTTGGTCTTTAATTGACCATTTTTGTTGGTCAATTGTCTCAATTAAATTATCTTGTTCATCCTCATTCAGAAACTTCGGAATATAGATCAGTCCTGGAACTTTTTTGATTTCAGAATTTAGGTTAGTTTCTACAACTAACGTGTTCTTAGATTGAAATACCATACTTTTTGAGTTGGAGTTGGAGGAAAAAAGATGTTTGGGGAATAGGGAAACATGGAGTGACGACGGCCATTGACTAATCAATCCTACCTCACCTCAGCATTTCAGAAAAAGTTATCTTTTGCCAAGAAATTTCCGGTCTGGTGCAACCCCCTCAGAAAGATGAATTACCACCCGGAAAGATTGTTTTCTCTCCCGACTTGCCAATCTTCTGGTGGTGAAGCGCATCAGCTTCTTTCCCGATGGACAAGAGTTGCCTGAACTGAGGAGAAGAAGCAATGCAATAAAGCTCCTCACCGCAGTAAACCATCGCTTTTTGCATGTGTGTGGTCAAACGTGGTTGCTTTGCTGTCAGGCTGTTCATTCTAAAACAGCTTATGCACTAGCTCCGTTTGACACTCTGCCTTTACAACCCCATTTAAAAGGGGAACAATGATGAGCAAACTCAATTTAATGGTCTGTCCACATGACACCGCGAAAAAACCTGAGCGGTGGTTTCGTTTTGTTCAGTATCTTAACCATTATCTAGATGTCGGAGTTCATCTAAAAATTTCTTTGGACTTTAATGATTTTCATCAACATCTGGATACTGCCGATTTAGTGTATTCTAATCCCGCAGACAGCCTCTATCTTGTTGAAAAAAAGGGGTTTTCTTCCCTGGTTCGACCAACGAACTTATACGATGAGGTCGTATTTATCGCCAATCGTGATATCTCCAACCCCACCTTAGAGTCGCTGCAAGGGGAAACCATCGCGACAGTTAAAAGTATGTTGCCAACCAAGGTAGCGTTGCAAATGCTCAAAGCACATGGCATTTCATCGACCCCACTGCTTGACAAACCCTCTTGGTTGAGCGTAGTTAATACCGTGTCGAAAAAGGAAGCGCTCTATGGTATCGTCTACAAAGATACCTATGATGAACTCTCCCCAAAGACCAAGGAAATGGTCAATGTTTTTGCGATTTCTGATGAGAGATCTATTTTTCATAGTATTAACCTTGCTGCCACAGCGATCGCACATAAACGTAACATCGAAGACATTCTGCTGAAAATGAATACCGATGCGGCGGGGAAGGAGGTACTACAAGAACTTAATATTGAGGGATGGTGTGCGATCGCACCAGACGAGATGAGCAAGATTCAATATATAGTTAGTCTAAATGAATTGTGAAACCTAGTGATCGCTTTTGGTAATGGGTAATAGGTCATGGGAAAGAAGTTCTAATTGCCCATTACCCATTACCCATTACCCATTACCCATTACCGTCCTTTAGAGTTTTCACGAATGATTTAGACTGGCTATATACTCAACACGTATTAAGTCGGACACATCGTTCAGTTGCTCCCCTCTGGGCAAGGGAGTTGGGAAGTTGAACCGTATCGCATTAAGCGTAAAATGGTATGACTTGCTGGATTCCCCTAGACTCGTTAAAGTGACATGGCTAGATAGAAAAAATAGTTCTGCGCTGTTTGGATTGAGCCATGTCTAACGGTTCCTTTGAGAAAGATAGTTTGGGTTGGCAGGTATCCCAACTGCAACAACGGTTTGGGGAGTGGTGGGAACTGCAACTCTCCCGATTTTCAGCTAACCCATCCCAGGCGTCACTGCCATCTTGGTGGAATTCACCCCTGATACAAATGCTAGCTAAAGTGGCATTTTGGCTAATACTGGGTTTACTCTTAACCTGGAGCGGTGTGCAAATTTGGCGATGGTTGCGTCCTTATCTTTATACCCTCGCCCACTCGTTGAATCAGCCGACTCAAAAAGTCACCCAAACACCCACCCAATCATTATCCGTTGCGAGTTGGTTGCAGCGATCGCAAAAATTCCAGCAGCAAGGTCATTATCGCGAAGCTTGCCGCTGCTTGTATATGGCAATGTTGCAACGCTTGCATGACAACGGCATTGCCCCCCACGAATCTAGCCGCACCGATGGAGAATACTTAAAGTTAGTTCAGCATCTACCCCAATCCAAACCCTACCGAACCTTGCTCATGACCCACCAGCAACTATGCTTTAGTAATACTGAAGCTTCAAGTTCAGACTTTGAGCAGTGCCAGCAAGCTTACCAAGAAATCAAAGATGAAGGATGAAAATCTTCTTTGTCCTGATTTTGTGGTTGAGTTACTTTCTCCAAGCGATAGCTTGAAAGACACTCAGGAGAAAATGAATGAATACGGAGATAATGGCGCTTGTTTGGGTTGGTTAATGAATCGGAAATCTAGGCAAGTGGCAATTTACCGGCAAGGGCAGGATCTCGAAACAAAATCCGATAGTTTCCTACGCGCAACCGTAACTCAGGACGCCCTTTGAGGGGTTTAATATCAAGTGTTGTTGAATCACTTACCAAGGTATCCAAGGCACTTACAATACGCTCTTGGTCATCCGGTGGCATTCGCTCCAAATAGCGTAAAGCTGGTTTCAGGACAATATATTGCCAATCAGCCAAGTTTTTCTCCAAACAGTTTTAGTTTTAGTTCTTTTGATGATACTCCTGGGTCGCCACCAGCCAGGTAATCTTGCCAAGCGGCTTCACTTTCCGCTATCTCTTCCGGCGATATAATTTCGTCGTCGCCTTCAACTTCTACAGGACTATGAACAAGTTCTGTCAAGGCTTCTAGCAGCCGAAATCGATCAGCGGAGGTAAGGCGCTGAATTAGACTTAGTACCTCTTCATAAGTAGGCATTCACTCTCTCCTAGAATTCTCTTGCCCTAAGTTCAATTTCAATATAGATGGGGAGCAGTACACCTACTCCTTTCTCATTCTAAGAATACCTACGCTGATGAAGCACGAGGAGTCACAGGAAAGTGATCGCGCTTTGTGTTGTGGATGCGATTCGCTAACGCGCTATCGCGTTTGCAGTAGTTTGGCAATAGCATGGTCATATCATGTCCGGTTAAACACCCATCGTTAGGATTGACGCGGGGACACAGGGACACGGGGACGCGGAGAATTTTTATTAGGGGTAATTAGACGGATATGATATCAAGAGTTCGCTTAAAGTTTTTCACGAAACTCTTACTGAATTATGGGCAGGTCGATAAGGGATTACCACACTGCGCTTCCGGTTCAATCCATCCTTTTAGCCCTTCATATTCCACCAAAGCCCAAGATTGGCTACATCCTAAAAGTTTGACACCAGTTTCAGGTGGAATTTTTCCCATGACTGAGCTTTGCGTATTGGCACTCTTGTACACCGAGACGCCTGGAGTCCCATAACCACGAGTACTAGTACCTAATAGTTGAGAGTAAACCCAGCCGGCTCCCTGGAATTCGATTTTCTCAGGGCTTTCTGCTTTGGATATCTGAACCCAATTCCCTTGAGAACCTGTAATATCGACAACCACACCAATTGTTGTGGTCGGCAAATTCCCAATAATTTTGTGATTCTCACCCGCCCCAGAACGCACATTCAACCCTTTGGGGTCTTGATCGATCACAAATGCCGTAATGTTACAACTTTGCTGTGCCTCAGCCAAGCTTTGTGGTGCTGCCACCGGACTCCGGTTGGAAGCAGAGGGTTGAGTCTCCGATGGGCTGGAAGAGGTTGAGGTTTTTGCGATCGCAGGCGAACTGATCGCATTTAAACTGGAGGATGTGCTACCTGGCTTAGAGATTCCGGTCACGCCTCCATTTTGGCATCCAGCCGCGAGACTCCCTAACAGTAATGTCACCAGTATTACGTTTCTCATCGCAGTTCTCCCTCATCGTTTGCTAAAAATTAAGACCGTCGAGCCGTCATATCTATATCTTCCAAAAGACTCAATACTAGATCAGGGGGTTATTTGAGCGTGATGGCAACTGGCTCACAATTGAGTGTTTCTGATGTTTTCGCCTGCCCAGCGACGGCTTCGCAAGCATCCCGATTGGGTTGAAAAAGCAGCTTCAGCCCTTGAGCCTTCTCTGGAACTTCAAACGCCACCTCACCGCGCCGCTCATCCCCTGGTTTGATCGGACCTGTAGGGCTTTTTACGTCCTCCAACGCCCCGGCTAATAGAGCAACCTCATAGGGTTTATTTTGAGCATCCCTCAGTTCAAAGGCTACAACCGAAAAGGTTTTGGCTTCTTGCCCTTTGTTGGCAATAGTCGTCGATACAACAATCCATTTATAGCCTGAACTGGGTTTAATCACGCCTTTTCCTGGGTGTTCGCGGATGCCGTTGACTTTAAATTGCAAACTCAGGTTTTTATCTTTCACCGACACAACCTCCCCCATGTTATGAGTTGTTTTGGGCAGGGGGGCTGTGGAAGGTTGTACTTTAGACTCCAAAGCTGAAGGATTAGGGCTGGAGCTTTGTGTAGAAGTAGGGCTGGATTGTGCCTTGTCCTGTTGTGGTGCCTTCGTGGAAGAACAAGCCGTGACGAGGGCGAATAGAGTCAGGGTTGCAGTCCAGCCAGTGAGTTTTCTTAAGACGTGATTCATCCTTCGTGCCAGTGGTCAACGTTTGCTCTTGAGGATTGTTGACGTTTACTCTACTGGCTATGAGCCTGAACAGACCAAATATTTTTCCCTAGCGGGATAAGGAATGATATCATTTCCGGTTAAACACCCCTGGTGAGGAATGACGCGGGGAAACGGTGACGCACAGAGATTTTTATTCAGCCCACATTCCGCACCTTGAAGTGTCACACTACGTAATTTTGGTAATGGGTAATGGGTAATGGAAAGAGTTTTTTACGTAGTGTATGTAGTATAGGCTACTAATTTTCAATGCCCAATTGCGTAAAAACCAATTGTGCCAGTCGAGGGTGCGGAATGTGGGATTTAAGAAAGCCTATT
>DATNQL010000942.1:0-11856 GCA_036704025.1 Stenomitos sp. | reverse complement strand
TTTGACATCCTCCTCGGCCTAAAGGCACGAGGATCCCAAACCTTGCAGTTTAGGCTTCCTCTTTCTACGACTCGGCTTACTTGGAGGAGTTTCCTCACTTAAGAAGAGGTCGATGTCTCCAGAGGCGTGAGTTCCCGTGTGCCCCACGGTACGCAATGCTAATTCAAGAATATTGATGGCGGCGTTCCAGTCTCGGTCTAATACGAACCCACAGTGATGACAACGATGTGTTCTTTGACTCAACGACTTCTTGACAACTTCCCCACAGTTGGAACAATTCTGACTGGTGTATTGAGGTGGTACGGCTACCGTCACCACCCCAAACACCTTGCCGAAATACTCCAACCAATTGCGGAAAGCCGACCACGCCGCATCGGAGATTGCTTTAGAAAGTCTCCGATTCTTCACCATATTCCGCACCTGCAAGTCCTCGTAGGCTACCAAGTCGTTAGACTGGATGACGCATCTTGCCAACTTCACGGCAAAATCTTGACGCTGCCTGCTTACCTTGAGGTACGCTCTTCCCAAACGGTTTCTACACTTAGCTCTGTTTTTAGAGCCTTTTTGAGTTCTAGAAAGTCTCCTGTTCAAACGTTTCAAGGCTTTCTCGGACTTTCTGAGATGTCGTGGATTCTCCACAGTCTGCCCGTCCGAGTCGGTGTAGAAGTGGGTCAAACCAACATCCAATCCGATATTCTTTTGGGCTGGTACTCTTGTCTCAATCCGCTCGACATCAAGGCAAAACTGAACGTAGTACCCATCAGCACGACGGACAACTCGAACTCGCTTGATTTGTTCCAACTGGTAGAAGTGCAAGTCACGAGTTCCCCACATCTTGAAACTTCCAGCTTTGAACCCATCGGTGAACGTGATAATTCTTCTATCCTCCGACAGCTTCCAGCCACAGGTTTTGTACTCAACAGAACCATGTGTTTGATACTTTTTAAACTTAGGGAAACCTTTGTTTTTGGCTTTCTTCTTACAGTTGTCGTAGAATCGAGCGATAGACGACCAAGCTCGTTCAGCAGATGCTTGACGAGCCATAGAGTTGAGCTTGTCCGCCCAAGGGAATTCATGAGCCAGAACTTTACAATATGCGCTCAGTTCGTATCGCCCAATTCCCTGGTTATCCATCCAATACTTGATGCAAGAATTTCGGACAAAACGCACAGTACGAATCGCCTCATCTAGCTTTTCGTACTGATGTCTTTCGCCCTCAAGTTTGGCCTCAAAGACCAGCATTTATGTCGTAGTTTTCAACATCAATCATTCTATCATGGACAGAGAATCAAAAAAACCGTCCTGGAAGGACGGGGCTTTAGACCCAATTATTTCGGTAAAACAAAAGCAGGGGTACGGCAGGCCGTACCCCCACAACGGGATTGATGGAACTGTGTTAATCCCGACTGTTAATGGCGATGAGCAGCCGCAGAATGAAGATGAACAAGTTGATGTAAGTTAGGTACATCGAGAGCGCGGCAGGCAGATACTCCTCGTCACGGTAGGAGCGAGGCAGGATGTAGAAATCTACCACTGCTGCACCGACAAACAGCAAGACCCCAACGCCAGAAATGCCAATTTCTAGCCAAGAGGGAGTGTAGATGCCAAAGAAGGACAACAGGACTTGAGCGACTACCACAACAACCAGGGCAATAATGCCAAGCTGTACTGTTTTGGTTAACGCCATGCCGTCTTCATCAGACAAATTGGAGCCAATCTGTCTAGCACCAATAAAGGTGACTCCACAACTCAATGCCGCAAAGCCAATGCCGGCTAAACCCACACCCGGTGTTTTTAAAGCCAGGAATACCAGTCCGCTGAGGGTATAGCCAGACAGCAGACTGTAGGTCGCCAACAAAGGCAGCGCAACGCCATTGTTCCCTTTTCGGGCAACGCCACTCGCGACGAAGAAAAGAGCGATTTCAACAATAAAGGCAACCCAGAAGGTGGTCATGAATAGTCCTGGGTTGGAACGGAGAACACTCAGACCTCCATAGGTGCCGAGTGCGGTTAAGACAAGTCCGCCACCGAGGTAGGGCAGAGCGTTGGCTATCACGTTAGGGCCAACTAACGCTTGACCTTTAGCTTCGCGAATCGCCTGACGAAAGTTACTGGTGTTGCTCATGAGAATTCCTCGGAACGTTACCGATGATTTACAAACAGTAGTTGTTCTTTAGCTTCTATTGTGACTGACAACCGCAGACCTTAGCAGAGAAAAGAACCAACCCGTTTTTGCACCTTGACCTGAAGACCAACTCAGTGTCCTCTAATCCGTCATTGCGGGGGAAATCTGCGTATTTATGCGGAGACTCAAAAAATCAACGGATTTTATTTCCGTAGAACAACGATGGTGTATTCCTTTGGCTCTACAGACAATGAATTCAGGATGGCTTGGTAAAACCAAGTCGGCTCGAGGAGATAGGTTTTCACGGCTGGAATTTTTGGATTATGGCAACTCAGTCTGTACGTTTTCAGGGCATGGAACTTTTGATTGCCTACCACCGCAATCCTTCTATCAAAGTTCGCAATCAGCTCGTACAACTTAATACAGGGCTGGTGAGACAGATTGCTTATCGAATCAGTCGGCAGTGTCGCGAATCCTATGAGGATTTGCAGCAAATTGGCTTTATTGGCTTGATTCGCGCCATCGAACGATTTAACCCCTATCAAGGCTGTGCCTTCAGTTCGTTTGCAATGCCCTACATTCGAGGTGAAATGCTACATTTCATCCGTGATAAGGGTGCGCTTGTCAAAATTCCGCGCCGCTGGCAAGAAATTCAGCGGGAAGGTCGAAGAATCACGAAAGAATTAACCGTCACTCTAGGACGCCTCCCTAAAGATACCGAAATTGCTCAAGCTCTAAAGATATCTCTTAAAGAGTGGATAGAGAGTAAGTTAGCAACTCGCAATTGCTTTCCTTTAAGCTTGGATGCGACGGTGGGTCATACGGCGGATAGCCTAACAACTTTTGGAGAGACGCTAACCGATCCCCAAGAGGAAGCTTTGCGCTATCGAGAAGAAGAGCGACAACAGCTACAAGGAGCGATCGGTCAACTCGATCATAAAACACAGGCTGCTCTTGAATTTGTGTTTTTCCACGATTTATCTCGTCAAGAAGTGGCGAAGAAGATTGGTGTTAGTCCAATCACAGTATCCCGATACGTACAACGGGGAGTTAATGATTTAGTCTCCCTGTTGCAGCCTCACACTTGTGAGCGTCTTGCGAGTTAGGGATGGAAGGTTGAACGTTAGGGGTTTTGAAAATATAGCTGTAGCCCTAAAGGTTAGGACTTTCTTGATTGGTCATTGATCACAATTCTCTGGTTTGAGACTGGAGAACAGACTGTCCCAGTTGTGGGAACTATTCCAACTCTCTACTTCTTTCACTTCAAAAGTGACGTTGCAAGCTTTCGGTTGCTCTAAGACCTGAAGACAAAGTTCCGCAATATCTTCCCGACTCACTTTACCCCGAATATTGTCGCCTTGCTCGAAGACTAATCCTTTTCCTCCTGGTTCTTCTGTTAAGGCACAGGGTCTAATAATGGTGTAAGGGACTCCACTCTCCCGTACCGCATCTTCACCCCTAAGCTTCCAAGTGAGGATTCCTCCAAGTTGGTCGTTCATTCGCACGGCTGGAGGTTCTTCTTCTAAATTGATTCCCGGACGCCCTGGACGGGTTACGCCCGCAGAGCTAATCATGATGAACTGTGGCTTCGTTGCCCCTCCATACGCCTTGATGCTTTCTACTTGCAAGGCAAAGCCACCCGGTGTAAATTTGGGATTCAATCCTCCATCGTACTCAAACTTACTGAGCATCAGTTGCACGGCATAGACATGGCTGGAATCAAAAGCGGGAGCATCTGGTAATGTTTTCGCCCGAAAGACGGGAATCAACGCCTCAAAGGGGACACGAACATCAATCCACAAGTCTTTCTCGGTATCGAAAGAATAACAATAGGAAATACCATCCCATTTCGCCTCTGATCTGAGGATGAACTTATAGCGCTGTCCATCTCCTTTGACTCGCAATTCGATGCCTTGGTACTCCGTCAAATTGAGGGGTGAATCGAAATTGCGGGTGCGAACGGACGCAAATCCCCCAGAGTTGGCGGTTGAGACGTTACCACTAAAGAGAGCGGCTTGATCAATCAGTCGCATCGAACTCTCGCTTACACCACCCATCACCACATCATCAACAGCCCCCCAGGTTTCTTTTAATTGGTCTGTGGGATTTTTAAAGTCAAATAGTAGTATTGAGGCGGCTTGTCGCAGACTTCTCGCGGCAGCTTGCACGAGGTTCTTGATGCCCTGATAGTCCACGATTTCGGGACTATCCACAACTTCTGGCATATAGAATTTGATGCCTTGATAGTATTTAGCACGGTCAGGGGTGTCCCCTTCAACCGGTTGCACCCGGACACCCGTGCAACACACAACAGCAGATACATTGTGCATCAGTTGAGGAGTCAGTGTGTCAGGGAGGGTGATATCTGCCTCGAACAGTTCTACTTGCTTGCCGAGTATCTCCCTCGCTCTGTGGGCATCCCGGACTAGCGCCCGCACCGGATAATCATGCTCCATTAAACGACGCACGACTCGCTTCCCAACGCCACCGGTTGCCCCAGCTACGAGTATTACTCCCATTGTTTGACTTCTGCCCTGAGTTTCTGTGTTGTTTTTGGCACGATTTGTAAATAGCCGCTTGAGGCAGCTCAGAAAAGGAATAGCCTCAAAGTAGGTCAAGGTTTCTAAAAATCTGCCAGCATCCCATGGGGAGCGATTTTGATGAGTCACAATCGCCTCTTCACTGTTTTCTTCAGTGTATCGATCTGAAGAAAGATTACGAAGCAACTCCTGTAAATTTTTCTTCAAAAAAGGTAGTGATGCGTTTTGGCTCAAACTGGTAAAAGTCTTCTAGAAGTCCAGCCGTATAATAGGTGTGATATCGCTCGATTAAAGACATCAAACCTTCCTGCACGACTTCGATATAGTACAACGTCGCGTTGTACTCGTCGGTCAAGGCTGTCAGATTTACCAGAATAGCGTCTATATTAAGTTCACTATGTACTCGTTTCAGCCTGGATAAACTCCGTCTGACGGCATCAAAGATCTTATCTTGTGGAACCTGATTAATCGATTTCTCCAGATGCTCTGCTGCTACTTGCAGGTTGCACATCTGGCAAGCTTGCCTTGCTTGCAGGCAGGCGACTTTACTATCGAGGACTTGTGCGCGACAGTTTTGTAGCACAAAAGCTAGATTAGCGAGTTGTCGGTGAGCATCAAAGGATAAAGGTGAAAACATGGGATGCCATCTTCTCCAGATAACTACGTGGATTGAGCCTGTGCTACTTAATGAATCAACGGGGTTGAAGAGTTTTCCGCACACTCAGACATAATGAATCCGATTACCGACTCTGGTATCCTCAAAAGGATCGATTTTCTCAGAGTACCGTTATAGCCATTACTATTGATTTTCCTCCTTACTGATATCCTGCGGCTTGCAGTGAGAACAACCTCGCATAACGCCCCTCCAATTGCAATAACTCCTCATGGGTTCCCTGTTCAATAACTTCTCCTTCAGCCATCACCACAATGGTGTCAGCCATCCGCACTGTCGAGAAGCGGTGGGAAATTAACACTACCATTTGATTTTGGGTAATGGTGCGGAAGTGATCAAAAATTCGCACCTCTGCCTCCGCATCCATCGCCGCCGTAGGTTCATCCAAGACTAAGATGTCTGCACCTGTCCGCATAAACGCACGAGATAAGGCAATTTTCTGCCATTGCCCTCCAGAAAGTTCCTGTCCTCCCTTGAACCATCGACCCAACTGAGTGGCAAACCCCTCTGGCAAGAGTTCAATAAACGGTTTAGCCATCCCTTTTTCAGACGCTACCTCCCAGCGTGTGCCATCTTCCAGATGGTTGACATCCCCCACGCCTACGTTTTCACCGACGGTGAAGTGGTAACGCACAAAGTCCTGAAAAATTACGCCAATTCTTTGGCGCAGTACCTCAATATCCCACTCTTGCAAATCCAAACCATCCAGGAGAATTTGTCCCGAATCTGGGCTATATAAGCGGGTTAACAGCTTAATCAGAGTGGTCTTGCCCGAACCATTCTCACCCACGATCGCTAATTTCTCACCCGGTTTAAGATGAAGTGAGATGTTTCTCAGGGCGGGTTTGGCAATTCCTGGATAAGTGAAGGAAACGTCGATAAAGCGCATTCCATCTCCCGGAATTACACCTTGACGTGCTTTTCCCCTCGGTTTAGGCACATTCTGCTCCAAAAATTCGTAGAGATTGGAGAGATACAGATTATCTTCATACATGCCGCCAATCGAAGTTAAAGCACCCGCAAAGGTGGATTGTCCTTGCCGGAACACGGTGAGGTACATGGTCATATCCCCCAAGGAAATGCGACCCCAGATGGTTTCCAGCACAATCCAAGCGTAAGCGGCGTAAAATGTCGCCGTACTCAGCAAGCTTAACAGATAGCCCCAGAAGCCTCGACGGATGGTCAGGTCCCGGTCTTCGTCGTAAAGGCGATCAAAGATATCGCGGTAACGTTGTAGCATTGTGGAGCCAAGTTGGTAAAGCTGAACCTCCTTGGCATAGTCTTCGCGGGCAATTAAGGTTTCTAAATAATGCTGCTGTCGGGTTTCCGGCGATCGCCAACGGAATAGGCGAAACGCTTCCCCAGCAAAGCGAGTCTCGGCAATGAAGGGAGGAACCGCCGCGACAACCAATACAATGACAGCCCACAATGAGAAGTTCAGCAGTAAACCACCATAGGTGACTAAGGAAAGGGCAGACTGAATCAGTCCAAAGGTTCGCATCACCAAAGACAGAGGACGATGGGAGGCTTCATGCCGTGCCTGAGTGATTTTGTCATAAAACTCAGAGTTCTCGAAGTGGGTAAGGTCGAGAGTGAGTGCTTTTTCTAGAATCAAAACATTCACCCGTTGTCCTAGCAGGACTCGTAGCAACGATTGGCAGACGGTGAGTCCTCGTTGGGTTGCGGCTAATGCCATAACAGCGATCGCTTCTAACCCCACATACTGCAACGCCGTCCAACGATGAGCTTCCACGCCTGAGCGAGAGGCTAAAACAACGCTATCCACAATTAACTTACCGATGTATGCGATCGCACCGGGTAACAAACCCGCTACCAAGGTCAGAATCGCCAGCACAATCGTCAAGGTATGGTTAGTCGTCCAGACTAATTCTAATGCCCGTCCACTGTAGCGGAAGACGGAGAGGGATTGACGCAACCCCCGCGTAGGAACTCTCAAGTTCTCTAGAGATTGTTTTCTTGGTCTACTCATTCTATTGGTATAACAAATTCATGCTACCAATTGAGAGAGGCATGATATTTTGAGACAAAAATGCATAAAACGCCTCGCTCGCTCCTCCCAACGCGCCGAGTCAACCGAAACAAACGGTTCGATATTGTGAGTAATCGGCGCTTTGACGTTAAAAGAATTGGTGTATCACACTCCCATTGGCACGACCCTTACCATTTGCTGCTCACTCTGGATTGGCCTCAGTTCTTGTTGCTGACGTTGATGTCCTATCTCGCCACTAACACCGTGTTTGCCCTGTTGTACCTGGCAGGAGGCGATTGTATTAAAAATGCTCGTCCTGGGTCATTCTTGGATGCCTTTTTCTTCAGTGTGCAGACGATGGCGACGATCGGCTACGGGGCGATGTATCCCAGCACAGATTACGCCAATCTATTAGTGACCCTGGAAGCGCTGATCGGTTTGTTGGGCGTAGCGATGAGTACAGGACTGATGTTTGCCCGCTTCTCTCGCCCTACTGCCAGAGTTCTGTTTAGTCGTGTGGCAGTGATTACCCCTCATAATGGATTGCCCACCCTGATGTTACGCGTAGCCAATGAGCGCCGTAACCAAATTCTCGAAGCCCAAATTGGGTTAAGCTTGCTGCGCGATGAAGTTACAACAGAAGGTCTTTTCATCCGCCGATTTTATGACCTCAAACTGCTTCGCAGCCAAACCCGAACCTTTGCCCTGAGTTGGATCGTGATGCATGTGATTGATGAGGATAGCCCTTTGTATGGGGCAACACCAGAGTCACTAGAAGAGGTGCAAACAGATATTGTTGTCACGCTCACCGGCATTGATGAAACCGTTTCACAGACTGTTCACGCTCGTCACTACTACATGACTAACGAAATTCTGTGGAACATGCGCTTTGTTGATATTTTCTCCAAGAAACCCGATGGGCGGCGCGTACTTGATTTCAACCGTTTTCACGATGTGACGCCGCTTTAAAGCCAGTTTCGCTCAGGATCAGTTCATGGGTTGCAGGGCTGGGGTGAGGGTCGGTAACCACTCTTGCCGCAACTTAGCGATCGCGTCTTCTTTGTGTTTCGCTTCAATCTCAATCCAGGGAGCATGGCGATAGGAACTCGGCATCACGGTAATCAAGTCGCTATGGTTGCGGTCATTAAATGCCTCGCGCCCGTTGGAGATATGTACCATCTGCCATTCAGGCACCGGCCAAGTGCTTTGTGCGGCTGTCAGCATCTGGGCAACGCTGGGATGATCGTAACTGTCTAAACCTTCATGAATGACATGGTGATGGGCGTCAAAAACCATGGGCACGCCCGCTTGGCGACAAACGGCTAAAATCTCTTCAGCGCTGTAGGCATATTCGTCGTTTTCCAGTGCCAGTCGGGAGCGAATGGCCTTTGGTAGGTTGCGGATGACTTCAACTAACGCAGGAGAGCGATCACTTTTCCCGCCATGAATTTCCATCGTCGCCCAAGGCGATCGGGGTTGCCCTAGCTGATCCAGAATCATCGCGTGCATCTGAAGAATTTTGATGCTATTCGCAACAACTTCTGGCTTATCCGAACTGAGAACAACGAACTGATCGGGATGCACGACGATTCGGATACCTGCCGTCAGTGCCCGTTGACCCGTTTTTTGCAGGTCTTCATTAAAATCCTTCAGAATCTTTTCCCCTAATTCAGTATCAGCGAAGGGAAAAAGATTAGAGGTGATGCGATAAAGTCGGAGTTCCTGATTCAAGCAAAAATCGATAGCTCGATTCAAGTTTTGCAGATTTTTAGCATATAAATTCCGCAGGGTTTCCGCTTGCTCTGTCTCTGACAATTGTAATAAACGCTTGCGTGTAACCGTAGAGTAGCGTACCTCTTTGGATACCGTGATACACACTAACCCTAGCTGAGGCATGATGCTCGTTGAATTCATTATTTTTCCGTCATATTTCTTACCGTTTTAGAAATAACAAACAATTTTTGATTAGCGCACCCATCGTAAGAGTGAACTCTCCCTCAGGATGGCCAGACAGAGCCAATTGATTAATGATTCTCATTCAGAAGATACTCTTGTGTGATCGGAATTTGTACGATAAATTCTGTCCCCGCTCTAGGAGCCGAAACACAATGAATTTGACCCTGATGTTTTTCTACCACAACTTGGTAACAAATCGCTAATCCCAAACCCCGACCACTGCCGACCGCTTTGGTCGTAAAAAACGGGTCAAAGATCTGCTTTTGCACGTTTTCACTCATACCCGAACCGTTATCAGCAATCCGAATCACAACATATTGAGGAATTTTTTCCTTGTATTGGGGGTCATTCTCTTTCTGGATGTCTTCCTTCCACTCCCCAGTTCCCACTTCAGTGCGGATGGTAATCCTGCGGGGAGGGGATTGATTTTCTAGGGCGTCAATGGCATTTAAAAGTAAATTCATGAACACCTGATTCAGTAAACTCCCATAACAGGTGACGGGAGGCAATTGACCATACTGTTTAATCACTTCAATTTCTGGTTGAGTGACACTATTGTTAGTAATTTCTGCTTTGAATCGATACTGCAAAATCTGTAAAGTATGGTCAATACCCTCATGAATATCCACCGATTTAAAGTCAGATTTATTCAATCGGGAAAAATTTTGTAAGGATAAGACCATTTCTTGAATTCGTTCCGCCCCAGCCTGCATTGAATTGATGAGTTTGGGCCAATCTTCTCCTAAAAAATTTAAATCGATTTCAGCCATGAGTTCCTGAATTTCTGGTGTTGAATCAGGGTAAGATTTTTGATATATTTCAACAATATGACTGAGGTCTTGAAAATATTGACGAGCGATAAATAGATTGCTATAAATAAAGCCAACGGGATTATTAATTTCATGGGCAACGCCTGCAACTATTTGCCCCAAGCTTGACATTTTTTCGGATTGAATTAATTGAGATTGAGTTCGTCTCAATTCGCTCAAAGTCAGTTCTAGGGCTTGCGATTTTTCTCGTTCTCGTGCTTCCGATTGTCGCAGAGCATTCTCTACTTGTTGGCGCTCACAAATTTCTTGTTGCAGGCGTGTATTTTGGTCACTCAATTGCTTGGAAAACCAACGCAAAGTCAATTGATTTTTGACACGCGCCAAAACCTCTTCACACTGAAATGGCTTGGTGATATAGTCTACACCCCCGACTTCAAAAGCTCTGACTTTATCCCACACATCATCGAGTGCACTGATAAAAATGACGGGGATATCTGATGTTTTCGGGTCGCCTTTCAGCTTTTCACACACTTCATAACCATTCATTTGTGGCATATTGATATCCAGCAAAATCAGGTCGGGCGAAGCGACCGAAACCACTCTCAAGGCTAGTGGTCCACTCATAACTTTCCGCACTTTATACCCTTGCTCACTCAACATGGTAGAAAGAAGGCGCAGGTTGTCGGGTGTATCATCAACAACGAGGAGGTCTGCCACAGGGACTAATGCCGGGTTGCTATTCATGGCCTAGCGGGTTCTGTCAGATTGATGATTTGTTCGAGCAGAAAGTTATCGACCAAGGCTTTCAAGGATCGGCGCAAAGAGTCATACTCTGAAGGAATTTGCTCAATGAGCTGCTTCATCAATTCGTCATCAGCGTAGAGTGCAGCTTGATGGAGTTGGGTGACCCAAGAGGTAGGCATGATGCTCAAAGCCTTGGGTGCCATCGGTTGAAGTGGAGCCTGTGATTCGCCTAAGCGGGGTGTTCCCTGCTGTTCATAGAGATAGCGCACTCCCAAGTGATGAGCAATCTTTTCTAAAAGGACCTCTCGCTGAAAAGGTTTAGCGACAAAGTCGTCACAGCCAGCTTTTAAGATGGCTTCTTGCTGCTCTTCAAAAGCATTCGCTGTGAGCGCAATAATCACAGTTTTTTGGCCTTTGGGGGTTTGTTTAATGTATCGGGTGGCCTCATACCCGTCCATGATTGGCATGATCACATCCATCCAAATAAGATGGGGTGACCAACTCTCCCACAAAGTGACTCCCTCCTGACCATTCAGGGCTGTGCGGACTTCAAACCCTAACGGTTCAAGAATCTTCACTAGTAGTTTACGATTAACCGCCGCATCCTCAACAATGAGGAGGCGATAGGAGGGTTGGTTTGGCTCTAAACCGATGATCCGCCGTTTGCCGGATACGGGTTTTTCATCTGCCGTTGTAGCCAAGCCGATTTGGATATCAAATCGAAAAATGGCTCCTTGACCGGGGGTACTCGTAACCGTAATTTCTCCCCCCATCAGGCGCACAAATTGTTGGCTAATGGGTAGACCTAATCCTGTACCTTCCATAGACTGGCGACCCGTTGCGCTTTGTACAAACGGGTCAAATAAGCTACTGAGTTCTTCAGGGGCAATGCCAGGACCGGTGTCTTCCACTTCAAACCACAGGCGAGTCTTGGCAGTCGAGAATTGAGGACGCGGAACTATCCTGGTCGGGTTTCCCTTTTCTTTCCAGCCCACGCGCAGCGTAACACGACCCGTTTGCGTAAATTTGATGGCGTTTCCTAAGAGGTTAATCAGGGT
>DATNQL010000941.1:0-2229 GCA_036704025.1 Stenomitos sp. | reverse complement strand
GGGTTCGACGCAAAGCCGCCGAGGCACTGGGAAAAATTGGCACGGAGTCTGCTGTTGCGGCTCTGCGACAGGCTTTGAGAGATAATGACACGGAGGTGCGTTGTCGAGCGGCTGCTGGGTTAGGAAAAATTGGCACGGAGTCCGCTATCGCTGCCCTGCGAATCGCCTTGAGGGATGATGACTCCGATGTTCGTTTAATGGCCGTCAAAGGGTTAGGGGAAAGCGGAAAAGAAGCCGCCGTAGCCGTCCTCTGTAGTGCCTTGAACGAACAAGACTCTCAACTGCGAGGAAGAGCGGCTTATGCTTTAGGCTCGATTCATTCCAACACGGCGGTAGAGGCGCTAGTGCCTGCCCTGAGCGATGAGGATTCTTGGGTGCGATGGATGGCAACTTCTGCCTTAGGTACGATTGGCTCTGAGACAGCAGCATTGGTGCTAGAGCAAGCGTTGAGAGATGAAGATTTTCGGGTTCGTTATACAGCGGCTGAAGCGTTGGGCAGGATTGGCAGGCCAGAATTATTACAGGATTTATCCTCCATGCTCCTAACTACAGTAGATACGTATGAACTGAACACGGTACTGGGTGCGATCGCATTGATTCAAAAGCGGTGTGGATACTACAACTATCACATGGCGTCTTGATTAAGCGATTATTTCTGTACAAGTTTCCTGACTGCCACCCCTAATCCCTGTCAAAAGGGAAGTAGAGTGTGATGGAGTCACTGCATGAGCGATCCTTATCTGCTGGCAGCCAGTCTAATCAGCGTGGGACCCATCTATGCACCGCCTCCCCCGGTGCTACCCCTGCGCCAACTGGATGAGCTGTCCACCCTATTAGTATCAACGACCACTAAGCTATTTAAATCGGTTGTTAACCCTCAGATTGTCCCTATTGTCGAGACAGTCTCTGCGGAGTTCAGTCCGCCGACACCCAGTCCATCCCCATGGCGTACCCAACCAGTTTCCCAACCGCTTACCCCCATCCTCGTTCCCAGTACGGCACCAGCGGCGACACAGCCTGAGACAAATCTGCAAACTTTGCCTAAGCGTCAGTCCAGTACGCTCTTTCCCACCTCTGGTAGCCAACTTTATCTTCAACGATTAGCGGCCTTGAAAGCGGGTAGACTGTTTACACGATTGCCGACTGACAGTTTCCAGTCTTTGTGGGCCAAGGGAGCCAATACTAAGGTACAACCGTTACCATCACCCACTCATGAGCAGTGGAAACGTCTCCTGGAACAAGAAGCCAAAGCCGTTGCTAAAGGACAAGGTTCTAATCGTTTAGCGATTTTATTAGGAGATTCGCTGAGTCTGTGGTTTCCCTCCCAACGACTTCCAGGGAGCCAACTTTGGTTGAATCAAGGGATTTCTGGAGAGAATTCCGGTCAAATTCGCCAGCGATTGTCGGCGTTTTCCCAAACGCAACCAGAGACAATTTATGTTTTGGCTGGCATTAATGACTTGCGTCAGGGTGTCAGGGATGACGTGATTCTGAATAACTTACGTCAAATTGTGCAACGTTTGCGTCAGAATCACCCACGAGCACAAGTGGTTTTGCAGTCCATTCTGCCTGCCCGCTTAAATGCGATTAGCAATGAGCGAATTCGCAACCTCAACCAACAAATTGCCGGGATTGCTCAACGAGAAGGAGCCGGTTATCTCAATCTCCACCCCTTGTTTACGGACGAACAAGGCGAGATGCGGCAGGAATTGACAACGGATGGTATTCATTTGAGCCATCAGGGCTATGAAGTTTGGCAAGAGGCGCTACAGTATGCGGAATCGGTACTAGCCGCTAAGCGAACAGAGAGAACACGGCAATTGAGTCATCGCTTCTGATTCTGAACTCCAATTTTGTACGCTTTATAAGTTCTCTTACGAGAACCTCAAAGGATCAGGGCAAATCCTCCCTCTGTTTCCCAATCACAGGGTTACTTTTTAAACTCTCAACTGTAACCCATTCCATCCACGTTAGCTCTACCAGATCTTATGGCAATTAAAACACCTTTAGTGACCAACCAGCCCGCCATTGGCAAGCTTATCCGTGAACTCCGGATTGAGACAGGGTTGACACAATCCAAATTTGGGGCAGCGTTAGGTGTTACTTACCCAACCGTTAGCCGATGGGAAAATGGACTTGCCAAACCTTCGCCCTTGGCGATTCAAAAAATTGAAAAGCAGTTGCGGCAGATTGGTGAACGCCGGAAAGACTTGCTGGAACAATACTTAA
>DATNQL010000940.1:0-8032 GCA_036704025.1 Stenomitos sp. | reverse complement strand
TCAGCCGTTTTATTCCCGACACCCGGAGTTTTGGCTAAGGCGCGGATATTCCCCGTAACGATCGCTTGCACCAAATTGGGTAATCCTAGAGTATCAATCAGGGCGATCGCCAGTTGCGCTCCAATTCCACTCACACTAATCAACTGACGAAATAAATCCCGTTCTGCGGCGGAGGCAAACCCATACAGGATTTGTTGGTCTTCTCGTATTTGCAAATGGGTAAAAACTTGCACCATCTCTCCCGACGCCGCTAGCAGTTCCTGTGACAAACGTCTGGGGATTTGCAATTCATAGCCGATTTGGTTCACGTCCAAAATCAGCGTGACGCGATTGCCACTGGTTTTGTGAATCGTTGCGACAGTCCCCTTGAGATAGCTGATCATGAGTCACAGGGTTGAAGGTGGAAATTGAAGGTTAACCGTTTGAAGATGCTACGCCTTTACACAAGGCGTTGACTTAGCCTGTCTGTAACGCGTAGCGTCGGTTGAACACTTTAACGGTTAACTGGTAAACCTTCAACCCCAACCCACTTCAGCCTACAACTCTTATCTAACTGTTCAGAAATCCAAAGTGGTGTAAGCCTTCCAGAATACCACCGGCACAGTACGATTGAGCCATATACCGATAATTTGCTGGGTTATCCTCATACCACTGGCGCAGTTCTGGTCGTGCATTGCCCACAATAATTCCCCGTTCTTCACCCACGCTAAATAAGGCGATGTCATTTCCTGAGTCGCCGCATACGACCGTTTGTGTGCTGTCAAATCCCCACTTTTGCTTCAGAAACTGTACAGCTAGCCCTTTGTCAGCATTGCGGGGTAGAACGTCGAGGTCTTTACTGCCGCTATAGATTAACTTAACATCAAGACCTCGCTCTGCCAGGAGCGATTCTAGTTGAGGCAGTACTTCCACGGCGGCTTCTTCCGTCAGATAATAGCTGACTTTAAACGGACGCTGTTCTGAGTCGGGTTGGGTCACGAGGTCAGAATAATGGGCGGCAGTTGCCACGATAAGGTCTCGATCCCAACCTTGAGCAAGTTTTTCTGACCAAGATGGATCGGGAGTCTCATGACCATCATGATCATAAATTTCCGTGCCCACAGCGGCGATCAGAGCATCTGGATTTAACAGTTGCTTCTCCAGCTTTAGGTTGTGGTAGATACTGCGCGATCGCCCTGTTGCATAAACGATCTTCGTGCCGTATTCCTGGCGATGCTGACTAAGTCGCTTTTTGAGTTCTTTGAGGGCTTGATCATCGCCCACTAAGGTATTGTCCAAATCGGTTACAAATAAAAATGCTGTCACGGTAACCTCATTTATCACTACTGCGGACTTGCTACAGCATTATTGTCCTATAGTTCAGGGTGCCTAGCTGACGTGTGGGTGCATTCCGACGTGGCACAAATTCTTTTGAGAAGGGACAAGGGAGACAAGAAAAACAAGGAGGAATCGTACTAAGGCAACTGCGGGAGCAGAATCACTGGCATTGAAACGGGAGTTATCAAAACTAATTGCGTATTACAGAAAATCGGTGTCACTAGTTCCCAAGTTCAAGCCGGAAAACATTCTTAGTTTTTCGGTTAAACTTTATATCTCTGATAGAAGAATAAAAGTGCTGTTTAATAAAAGATCAGCAGTCCTCATTCTGGAATCTGCCCAGAGAAATAGTTATGAAGCTTTTAGTTTAAAGATTTAATAAGTCGTCAGGGTCAGGGGAGGGTACATGAGTGACGCTTTCATTTCTTACTCACGCCGAGACAAGGACTTTGTCAAAAATCTCTATGAAGCGTTTGTCAAACTGAATCGTAACGTTTGGGTCGATTGGAAAAATATTCCTCTGACAGCCGATTGGCGCAAAGAGATTTCTGAAGGGATTGTAAACGCTGATAATTTTATCTTCGTGATCAGTCCCGATTCGATCAACTCCCAAGAATGTGGCGTAGAGATTGAACAGGCGATTGGTCACAATAAACGACTGGTGCCCATCCTGTATCGGAATGTGGACCCCAAAGATACCCATCCATCCCTAGCCGCCATCAATTGGACGTTCTTTCGGGACAGTGATGATTTTGACACCGCCTTTCAAGAGTTGCTCAAAGCGCTGGATACTGACCTAGAGCATGTAAAGATACACACTCGCTTGCAGCAGCGATCGCTGGAGTGGGATAAGAAAAAACGCGATCACAGCTTCTTGTTACGCGGGAACGACTTAAAAGAAGCTCAACAATGGGTCGCCAAAAGTACTGGAAAACACCCTGAACCAACCTCCTTGCAAACCCAATACATTGTCGCCAGTGGTCAATCCCAGTTCAAGCGCCAAGGTGCAACGCTAGGGGCTGTAGTCTTTGGTTTAATGGTCACTGCTGTGTTGGCAGTGTTCGCAGAAGCCAGCCGTCGTGATGCCGTTGCTCAGCGAAACTTCGCTACGAAACAGGAAATCATTGCCCTGACGGCTCTATCTCAAGCGAGTCTGCTGACAGAAGATCAGCTTCGCGCCTTGCTGGAAAGCGTGAAAGCCGCTAAACAAGCGCAACAGGTCAAAAATTTGCCAGACAAAGTCCACCAACAAACTCAAGAAGTGCTCAGAGATGCGGTTTATGGGGTTCAAGAGCGTAACCGTCTTGCTGAGCATACGGATACAGTCACTAGCGTTAGTTTCTCCCCCGATCGCCAGATGATTGCCTCTGCCAGTGATGACGGAACGGTCAAACTTTGGCGGCATGATGGCAAGTTACTGCACAGCCTTAACCATCAGGCGAATGTTCGGAGTGTTACATTCTCCCCCAACAGTCAACTGATTGCCTCTGCCAGCGCGGATAAAACCATCAAAATCTGGAAAAGAGACGGAAGTCTACTCAGAACGCTTCAGTATAGTGCTCGGGTTCGGAGTGTTGCCTTCAGTCCAGATGGCAAGAATCTTGCCTCTGCTGGTGCGGATGGAACCATCAAACTCTGGAGTTTAGAGGGTCAACTCCTCAACACGTTAAAAGGCCATACCAATGAAGTCAACAGCGTGGCGTTTAGCCCTGATGGCAAGCTGATTGCCAGTGCTGGAAGCGATCGCACGGTGAGGCTTTGGACGAGAGAGGGGCAACTCCTGAAAACCCTAACGGGACATCGCGATCGCGTCTGGGAAGTTAGTTTTTCCCCTAATGGTCAAACCTTAGCGTCCGCCAGTGGTGATACTGATGTCAAGCTCTGGAGTTTGGATGGAACCCTGATCAAAACCCTGGAATCCCATACCAATTGGGTGAGTAGTGTAACGTTCTCTCCCGATGGCAATAAAATTGCTACGGCGAGTGATGATGACACGGTAAAACTATGGAGTAAGGGTGGCACCTTACTCCAAACCTTCCGAGGGCATAACGGCGGTGTCAAGAGCGTCCGATTCTCCCCTGATGGTGAAACGATTGCGACCGCCAGTGCCGATACGACTATCAAATTACGGAGTCTCAGGGGAGCGGTGATCGAAATCCTTCAGGGGCATCGCTATAGTATCAAAGGCGTGAGGTTCTCTCCGGATAGCAGCCTGATTGCTACAGCTAGTGACGATAAGACAGTGAAACTTTGGAATAGTGAGGGAACGTTTCTCGCTGATCTGAAGTATGGCGCTGGCATGAGGAATGTCAGTTTTAGTCCAGATGGTCAGACGATGGTCACGCCCAGTTACGATAACACTGTGCAAGTCTGGAGCGTTCAAGGTGTTCTTAAAGGTACAATGACTGAACCGCTCCGCACTTTTACAGGGCATACTTCGACCGTTAGGAACATTAGTCTTTCCCCTGATGGCAAGCTCCTCGCTTCAGCCGGTGCAGATGGAAGCGTGAAACTTTGGCGGTTGGATGATGGGAAATTACTTAAATCTTGGGAGGCTCATCGTCCTGAGGTAACCGATGTGATGTTTTCACCCCAGAGTGATCGCCTTGTTTCGGTAGGCGGTGATGCTTTGGTGAAAATTTGGACTTTAGAGGGTAAATTACTTCAAACTCTCCAAGGACATAAGGCTTGGATTAATGCGGTCATACTCAGTTCCGATGGGCAGATGATTGCCACGGCTAGTGGCGACAAAACAGTCATCCTTTGGAAACGACATAAAAATGGCGAGTTTCAAACCACGCCCTATCGATTTTTAAAAGGTCATCAAGATTGGGTTTGGGATGTGGCGTTTAGTCCGGATAGCCAGTTCATTGCGTCTGCGGGTAAAGATGATGCGGTGAAGTTGTGGAATCGGGAGGGCGACTTACTGATCACGCTGCGTGGGCATCAGAATTGGGTCAGGGCAGTGGACTTCAGCTCCGATGGGAAGAAGCTAGCTTCAGGCAGTGCTGACAAAACAGCCATTCTTTGGACGCTTGAGAGACTCCAAGGACTGGAAGTTCAGGGTCAAGATTTAGATGAAGGAAGGCTGCTGGAACAAGGTTGCCAGTTGTTGCGTGACTATTTGGCTAGCAGTTCTAAGCTGGAAGAAAGCGACCGCCATCTCTGTGGTGAGGTGACTCGGCACTAAGCTCCGTAGCGTTTTCCAGATGATATTATGTCCGTCTAATTACCCATGATAAAAACTCTCCGCGTCCCCGTGTCCCCGTGTCCCCGCGTCAATCCTAACGATGGGTGTTTAACCGGACATGATATGACCCATCAATGGGTGTGGTCATCAGTAGTTGGTTGAGACTGACGCGGGGAGAAGAAAAATTTTTCACTATACCACCAACTGTTTTTGACCGCGCCCCCAATAAATGTTCATGACAAAAAACTTGGCTCAAGACCTGAAATCCATTGAAAACAAGGTTTTGCACCCACCAGAAGCCAGTATTTTTCCACCAAATCAAACAAAGACAGATTACCCTAGGCAATAGATCTAAAATTACGTCTTCAGGGGGATGTATGAATGATAAATTTAAGTTAGGACTCGTGTCGAGTTCAGTGAGTGAGTGACGATTGGAAAACCAATCCTAATGTAGAGCAGAGTGAGCGCCATTTTGGCGTTAGTATAAGTCACAAAAAATAGTTTGTAATCACCCTTATCGATCACACAAGAGTGAGCGCCATCTTGGTGCTAGCGTCAGGCTTCTAGAGTGTCCGTCAAAAAGTTAAGTGATCGGTGGACAAGCCATGAGCCTTCAACAGTCAAACCGGAATGTGTGAAGTGATTCAAGCCGTCTTGAGCGCCCAGAAGCATGACTGGCTTGGTGTTTGAGTAGAGTGAGAGGCTCTACTCATTTTAAAGCTTCAGACCCCATAGCAATGTGGGACAGCAGATCATGTACTCAAGAAACTTATTATGATGCAGAACCCAATAGAGAGCCTGGATCAAGCTCAATCGTTAGCCTTAGAAACAGCTTGGCAGCGTTATGCTCAACTGGAAACGAACGCTGAGGCTGCCTATAAGCAATATTTGAGGCTGCGCGCTTGGGTCATGGCTCTGGCGGTAGTTGCCACGCTTTTGGCTATCCTCACGTCTCGGCCTGATAGCAGTCTGATGATATCCCCTCTAGGCCAGGTGTTCAGAGCCAGCTTGATTTTAGTCCCCCTCATCGGTTCGGTGATGTTAGTCTTTGCCAACAGACTTCAGCAGGGACAATACTGGCGGGTTTTTAGAACCGGTGCTCAGGAAATTAGAAAAGAGATTTACCTGTACCGGACTCTTCTGCAAGGGCAATCCCAGCGTCATCAGTGGCTTTTGGAACGAGTTAGCCAGATTCAGCGCCAAGTAGTAGAGGCGATTGGCAGCAATTGGATTATCAAAGCTTATACGGGCGAAATTTTGCCGGATTATCCGGGTAATGAGCCAAACAGCACTTCAGTGTTGACGGATTTAGGGCCAGATGACTATTTACGCGATCGCGTAGAAGCGCCCCTCAAATCTTATTCTCAAGAATTAGAGAAAATCTATAAAACCCGTACTCGTCTACAGGCTGGTATTTTTGCGTTTGGAGCATTGAGTGCCTTTCTCCCCGCCCTCAGTGGCAGTCTGAACATTTGGGTCGGCTTCACGACTTCACTGGGAACCGCGTTAATTATTTGGCTAGAAGTCAGCCGACTGGACTCGGTGGTCAAAAACTATAACCAGCTCATTCTAGAGCTCAATATTATTCGCGACCATTGGCACAGTTTAAGGCCACCCGAACAAACAGGGGCTGAATTTTTTAAATTAGTCATTGCCACGGAAAAAGTCCTCTGGAGCCAGCACAATCAAGACATCAACCAGATGCGCGAGGCGGTGCTGGAGTTACGTACTCAACCGAACGATATCGTGACTCAAGTGATGAGTCAGCCTGTCTTGAGTACGATTGAGCAAACCCTGTTACCTGAAAAATCGACTCAGCTCGAAATCTTACCTGCTAAAACCGAGGTTATTCCCGAAGAGCCTGTAGAAGTTAAAGTCGTTCAGCCTGAAAAGCCAGAACCTAAGAAACAGAATAAAAAGGACTTGCCTCATGCCTTTGTGGTGATGCCCTTTGGTCGAAAAAAAGGCCCTGATGGACGTTGGATTGATTTCAATAGTATTTATCAGCAGTTAATTAAACCAGCCCTGGAAGAGGCAGGATTCGAGTCGTTCCGAGCGGATGAAGAAAGCGTGAGCGGCGATATCTTGACAGATATGTTTCAGGAGCTATTGCTGGCGGATTTAGTCCTGACTGACCTGAGTATTGATAATGCCAACGTTTATTATGAATTGGGCGTTCGCCACGCTTTGCGGAAGCGGGGATTAGTTCATATCCAGTGCGGTCGGGCTTACATGCCTTACGACATTTTCAACGTCCGCACAATTCCTTATCAATGCGATGAAAAGGGTTGCCCTGACCCCAAACACTTGGAGAAAGATAAACAGGCGATCGTCAAAATGGCTCGTGCCACCTGGGAGTCAGATGAAAATCGCATTCACAGTCCAATTTTTCAATTACTTGCAGGTCTAGAAGAACCCGATCGCAGAGCATTGCGAACTCCCTTAGCAACGGGCTACTGGCAGGAGTACAAAGAGTGGCAAGAACTTGTCCTAATCGCGCAGCGACAGAAGCGGATTGGGGATGTGTTGTTGTTAACCGAAGAAGTCCGCAATCCTCTGATTAAAGAAGAAGCGATCGCAGACGCTGGTAAAGCCTTGAAGAACTTGGGGAATCATGCCCTCGCTCTCCAAGAATATCGACAAGGGCTAAAGATTAATGGAAAAAATTCAGAATTCCGACTGGAAGAAGCCTTTCACTTGAGCCACCTGAAACAATCCGAAGAAGCGATCGTGAAATTGGAAGGGTTGCTCCAAGATGAACCGAACAATATCAAGGCGCTGTTTTACTTAGCTAACATTTACAGGGACATGTGGAGGGATGAATGGATTAAGATTGCGGATGAACAACAGCGCATAGAAGAGGCTTACGAAGCGGCTCACTTACTGAGAAAAGCGATTAAGACTTACCTCAAAGGCTATCGCTTAGAGCAAGATCATTACCATTCGGGAATTAGTGCCCTAATTTACTCCTGCGTTTTAGAAGATTTGGTGGAGAAGCTTAAAGCGGATGGTGACTTAGAAGATGAAGCCATTCGGCAACAGTTGCCCTCACTCAAAGGAGCCGTTCAATTTAGCTTGGACAGTGTGGCTCACCGGGACTCCAATGATTTTTGGATCTTTGTATCTTTGGCTGATTTTGCCGTCTGCACGGCGGAGGACTCAAAACAGGTGATGAAGGCTTACAAAAAAGCCTTTACCCTAGCTGGGAAAAACAAATTTGCTTTGAAATCGACGCTGGAGCAACTGAAATTATTAGAGGCGCTTTCGTTCCGTCCAGACTATGTTCAGGCTGGTATTGCTGTCATCCAAGCAGAACTTGAGCGATTTGAAAATCAAGAAGAAGCGGTTGCAGACACAACCAGTAATGAACCGGCCTCCGTGTTCTTGTTCTCTGGTCACATGATTGATAGTCCCAATCGGGCGCAACCTCGATTCCCAGCGGCAATGGAAGGTGAGGCTCGCCAAAAAATTGAGGAAGTATTGGATAAGTTAAAAGCCTGTTCAGGATCGATGGCAATAGCACCG
>DATNQL010000939.1:0-7213 GCA_036704025.1 Stenomitos sp. | reverse complement strand
TTTTGCCTTTGAGGTTGCGTAGAGTAGAACTATTGAACTCGAAATAGCGGCGGCGTCCTAGAATTGTTTCAACATAACCTTGTGCGATCGCTTCTCGTTGTAACTTCTGCAAATACTCGAAAACTTTGGGATAGCGTTGGTTAAACCGTTCAATAAACTTCTTCCCTTCTGCCGCACTTACCCCTGCTTCCCTCGCAAATCGTTGTGCCCCCATTCCATAAATGACGCCAAAATTAATCGTTTTACCCAAACGACGTTCATCGGGTGTGACCGTTTCTTTTTCAAACAATAATCGGGCCGTTACCGTGTGAACATCTTCTTGGTTTTGATACGTTTCAACCAGTACTGGTTCTTGACTAAAATGCGCCAAGATGCGTAACTCAATTTGAGAATAATCTGCCGCTGCCAACAACCAACCAGCTTCTGGAATAAAGGCTTGACGAATCTTTCGACTAAAGGCAGTACGAATCGGAATATTTTGTAAATTGGGATTAGAAGAGGACAGACGCCCAGTACTCGTTGCCGTCTGATTATAATCGGTATGTACCCGTTCTGTATCTGGACGCACCAGTGCGGGTAATGCATCCACATAAGTTGATTTCAATTTAGATAAAGTTCGGTGTTCTAAAATGGCATCAACAACCGCATGGTCACCAGAAAGCTTTTCCAAAGTTGCTGCATCTGTAGAGTAGCCTGTCTTAATTTTTCGGGACTTTTTACGGTCTAATCCTAATGTTTCAAATAGTAATTCGCTTAACTGTTTGGGAGAACCTAAATTAAATTGTCCTCCTGCTGCCTGATAAGCTCTTTGCTCAATGGCTTCTAAATCTTGTTCTAGCTGTTTTGAGAGTTCTTGCAGATAGGCGATGTCAATGCGAATACCTTGATATTCCATCTCTGCTAAAACAGGTTCCAAGGGCTGTTCAACATTGAGCAATAACTCCTGTAATTTTGGTACAGCTTCCAGCTCTGTGCGTAACTTGGAAACCAGGCTAAATGTGGTGTAGGCATCCATGCCACAGTAATCGGCAACCGCTTGAATGCTCACATCAGCAATTGTCTTACCTTTCGGCACTAATTCTGAGTAACTTTTAGGCTTGATTCCTAAATATTTCTGAGACAAATCCGTGAGGTTATGGGTCGTATCTGGATTAAGAATGTAACTCGCCAGCATCGTATCAAAGACCACCCCAGCTAACTTGATCCCCTGACAACGCAATACTAAGCGGTCAAATTTCGCATTCTGTAAGGCTTTAGGATAGTTAGAATTTTCTAGAATTGGACGTAGTGCTTGTAGAACTGTATCTTGATCTAAGTTATTTCCCTCTTTATGACCAATGGGAATATAGGCAATTTCCACACCTAAAGGCTGAACTTCATTTTTGCCTCCCTCTTCTGTTCCTGCCATTGATAAGGAAGGGCTAGGATCTGTGGTCAAATCCGGAGATGTTCCCTCCTTAGAAAGGGGAGAGCATTCAGTCAACGTCCCCTTTAAAAAAGGAGATTTAGGGGGAGCTAAATCTAATGGAGGAGAGGCAAAGCAACAACCAATTCCGACTAACTTAGCATCTCGTGGCTCTAAATCACTGGTTTCGGTGTCCCAAGCCACAGGAATGGCTGAGTCAGTGCAGTTTTGTAGCTGCTTAACTAACTTGGCAAGTTTTTCGGAGGTATTAATGATAGTGGGTTCAATTCCAGACTGATTAGAAGAGGTTTGCTTTTGGTATTCTTCGGTATCAGCCGCACTGAAAAACCATAAATCCCCATCTTCAGATTGTGGGTTAGGAGGTACGGTAGAATCGGCGGCGATAGATTCTGATTGCAGCGATTCCGGATGTTGTGGTTGTTCTGGAATTTGGGTTTCCGCCGCCGCTCTCCCCCCAAAAATCTGCTGAAGTTGGTCAATCTTTCCTAAAAATTTCTGAAACTCCAACTTTTCTAAAAGGGGTTTTAAAGTAGTAGTATCAAAACCCTCTAGCTTGCCATCCTGTAACTCAATGTTGACTGGGGCATCGAATGAGAGTTGAGCCAGGTAGCGAGAATGTTCTGCCTCTTGTTTTCCAACTTCTAGTTTGGTTTTAGTTGCGCCTTTAATCTCATCCAGAGCTGCATAGATTCCCTCCAGGGAACCATAACGCTCTAGCAATTGGACGGCGGTTTTGTCCCCAATCCCTTTGACTCCAGGAATATTATCCGATTTATCCCCACAGAGGGCTTTGTAATCTACAACTTGGGCGGGTAAAATGCCTAGTTTCTGCTTAACCTGTTCGGGGCCAAATTCTGTCGGGCCACTAGAACGCCCCTGCCTCAAAAACTCGCTGCTCAGATACAAAATACTGATACTTTTGTCGGGATCGATTAGCTGATATAAATCTCGATCGCCGGTTAAAATTTTTACCCGATAACCTGTTTCACTGGCTTGCTTGGCTAACGTTGCTAAAATATCATCGGCTTCATAACCCGGAGATGTCGCTACGGGCACTTTTAACGCCGCCAGCAATTCCTTAAGATTTTCTAAATCTTGAATGAAGTCTTCTGGTGTATCAGGTCGGCCGGCTTTGTAGGTATCATCGGCTTTGTGCCGAAAGGTTGGCTCTTTCGTATCAAAGGCAACAGCCATTGACTGCGGTTGTTCGGAACCCATGACATCCAACAGCGACTGGAGAAAGCCAAAACAGACACTCGTCGGAATATTCGTCTGCTTGGTTCGCATTCCCCCTGTACGGCTTTTGGCAAGGGCATAGTAGGAGCGAAAGGCTAGAGAATGACCATCAACTAGGATGAATAACGGTAACTCTACCGATGAGGCGTCGGCAGTGGTTTCAGGGTTGGAGGCAGGAGTGGATTGAGACATAGCCCCATTTTAGCGACTTCCTCTCCACACTCCCCCCATCTTCTATCTTCGTATGAGCTTTAGCCCTTCTGGGGTTAGATAGAAAAAAGCAGTTGGATCTCCCCGCCAACTGCTTTACAAGTCACTGAGTAAACCTTGTATTTTGAGACTTCTATTTGTATCTGATTTAACAACTGTGTGTCGAGACGTTTGGCATCTCTTGTTGAAAGCTTTATCTATTTCCGGATTTATATAAAGTTTTGATGGAACCTCTTGTCATCACTCACTGGATAAAAAGTCAACAGAGCCTTAATCCGATAAGCTTTTCTCTCTCTGCTTTGGCTAGCAAACCTAAGTATAAGTACTTATTAAGTGTTCACAGTGAGCAGTTTACTCCGTAACAATGTTGATAAAACAACCTAAACCTCAAGTCGGAAACTTTCACCGAAGATTTTCCTTCTTTTGGTGTAACAGAAGTACCCAAATCGGGGGATGGTCATTTTGTCAAACACTTGTTACGCTTTGTAATAACAGGAGTAAAGGCTGAGCTAGCTCACCGAGACTGACAGCTTACTGAGTCAGGGCTTCTGTGACCCAAACGTTCCTTAATCTAGTTAGCAAGGAGTTAACTATGTCTGGACCCATCAATCTCTCTTTGGAACAACAATTCAGCATCCGGTCTTTCCAAACTCAGGTAAACCAAATGAGCCGTGAGCAAGCCCAAGATTTCTTGGTGAAGCTCTATGAGCAAATGATGGTGCGTGAAAATATGTACAAAGAGTTTCTGAAGCACGAATGGGGACTTGCGCCAAATCCACAGTTTGAGTCGTAGTAGCCCTGTCTGTAGTGGGCGACCTCCGTCTCTTGCTCGGTTCCGCGCTCGGAAAGGAGCTGGGGGTGCTGGGGCGTCAACTCAAGTGCCAAGGTGAAAATAGACTAAACCAGTCGATTGAGGTAATTTTCTAAATCTTCAGAAATCTTTGACACAGAGTACGGTTGGCTAGTGTAAACGCTTGAACCAAACCCAAAAGATTTCCCATTCGATCGTCTAAGGTTGTGAATGAATATGATGAGATCATCCCTGGGTTCGCTTGCTCCTTTCAATCATCGAGAATCCAAGACCCATCCATTCATCAGCTATAAGTTTTCTTTGAATTCGTCGCTCATTCTTTTGAGGCATTAGGAAGGCGAGCCGTTGGTGGTAGTGTTAAGAAAAAGCCACCGGCTCTGCGTATGTTTCAGCGTTGCTTAATCTGCACCGATTTTTCGGACGGTTTATATCGGCTTGTAGAGTTTGTGCCCAGTTTGGCGGCTAGCGGTATCAAGCAGCTCATTTTTTTGCATAGTGTTCCTTTGTGGGAAGAGGGAGAAATCCCTCGAATAGACCAAGAAGCGATGGACAAAGCCCGCAATCGCTTCCAAGAACGCCTGAAGCACGTTCCAGAAGGCGTGGAAGTCAAAATTGAGGTGACTTCAGGGCGTCCATTCGATACCATCCCCAAGGTGGCAAAGAGTTATGAGGTGGATGTCATTTTCATCGGTATGCCAATGCGTAGCTTGTTGCAAGAAAAGCTGTTTGGCAGTACTTCAGCCGGTTTGGTGAGAGCGTGTTCGGCTCCAGTGTTGAGTCTACGTCCGCAACTGATTTCCACTTACACCCGTGAAGAACTCGATCTGCGCTGCCAGCATCTATTCCGGTATGTACTCATTCCCTATGATGGGAGTAATCCCTCTAAGTATTTGCTGCAAAAGCTGAAGGAGCAGGTTCAGAACCGACCCCATCCCTCTTTAGAACAGTGTATGCTTCTGTGGGTGGTGGATGCCGGAGGGCGTCGAGAAGTCCCCAAGGATTACCAAGTCAAAGAAGCGCAGGACAAGCTAGAAGCGGTAAAAGCTGAGTTGGAACTGTTAGGTTTGCAGGTGAATGCAGAGGTGCGGTTGGGAAATCCTTATGAAGAGATTTTGGATGCTACTTTAGAGTTTGATATTAGTGCGATCGCCATTTCCTCGGATAATTTAGGAAAGCTGATTGAGTGGCCTGTGCGTAGCTTTGCGGGTGAGTTGATGCGCCGCAGTTGGCATCCGGTTTTGTTCTTCCCGCCGCCACGTTAGGGTTAGAGGCGCTTTCGCAATCTGGGCATTCACAACAAACACCCTCTAACTCACAGACTACTCGTTATGCACTGAGCAATTTCTGTTATGGTATCTACCTCTAATTCTCTCAAAACTAGTCTTACTCCAGGAACCTTACGTCGAGTACATCACATTGCCTTGAATGTACAGGATATGTCGGCTTCTCGTCACTTCTATGGTACCGTTCTGGGTCTGCACGAATTGAAGGGTGAAGAGGTTCCAAAAACGTTGGTTGAGTTGGTCGCAGCGGGAAAAGTGGCTAACTTTATCACTCCGGATGGCACGGTAATTGATTTGTTTGGGGAACCGGAACTCACACCACCCGATCCTGACCCGAAACGGGGTTTTACTCGTGCCAATCATTTAGCATTTGATATTGCCCCAGAGTTATTTGACCAAGCGCTTGCAGTGCTGCGAGAAAATCAAATTCTGATCGATCATGGCCCCGTTACGCGCCCTACAGGACGAGGAATTTACTTCTATGACCCTGATGGCTTTATGATTGAAATTCGCTGTGATCCAATGGATTAAAAAGGAGTCGGGTGCATCGCGACGCACCTGACAATTCCTAACAAGAATGTAGGCGAGTGAGCAACAAAACAATTTCATCAATGCCTTGACGTAAGGTTGTCAAAGATTGCTCCGATTGATTGACCATGATACTGAAAACCAAGGGTTGATAGCCAGGGACATCCAGATAACCCGATAACGCAGAAATACCCGTTAGACTGCCAGTTTTAGCTTGGATGTTGCCTTGAGCAACTGTATGGCGAAAACGATTCTTCAGGGTGCCACTCACACCAGCAACGGGTAAGGAATCTCGGTAAACTCTCGCTTGGGGAGTTTTTGCCATGAGCTGAAGGGTTTGTGCGATCGCTTTTGGACTGATTAAATTGTGACGAGATAGCCCTGAACCATCCACAATGATATAGCTTTGTGGGTCAACTCCTAAAGCGGTTAAAGTGGTTTTCAGTTGTTGGAGTCCTATATCCGCTGAGTTGCGGTTAGGACTGGTATCTGGCAATTGCTGTGCCGATATTTGTAAGGTTCGTAATAGAACTTCTGCATAAAGATTATTACTTTCCTGATTGGTCTCGAATACCAAAAGAGATAAAGGCGGAGACTCAACGGCGGCTAATTCTCGTTCCTGCTTTGGGCTAACTTTAGAGGTTACAGATGCCTGGTTAACGGTAATTCCTTCTAATGCCAAAGCGTGCCGGAAGTGCTGTAATAAATTATTGGCAGGGTTAATAACTGCCATGCCAAATGTTTCAGGATTCGCATCAATAGCGAGTTGTCCTGTGATTCGTAGTACGGGTTGACCTAAAACACCTATAACGCTTACAGAATTAGGTGTTCCAGCTGCAACAGTCATGGATTCATTTTCAATTTTCCACTGCCTTGATGCAATTGTATCAGACCAATCCACGCGCAATGGTTGACCGGGTTGCTGAGGTGATAAGGTAAGTTCTACGGCATTTTGATTCAAAATTAAACGATTGACAGATGTGCCGTAATCGAAGTGAATATCTTCCCATTCCCAGGTTGGATTGAGTACATCTCCTTGTAGGTAATTATCCTCTAAAATGAGGTTTCTAATATTACGAATTCCCTGACGCTTTAGTTGTCTTGATAAGTCTTTGAGTTGAACATCTGTTAAACTGGGGTCACCGCGTCCTACGACTCGTAATGTACTCTCACCCGCCTCATAAATAGAAGTACGAATTCGATAATTTGAACCTAAGGCGAGTAAGGCAGCGGCAGTGGTGAGTAACTTGGTGTTGGAAGCGGGGATAAAATAGCGATCGCCATTGAGGTTGTAAAGGGCGCGATCGTTTATTTTGGGTGATAAAGATTCCACTAAAATGCCCCAATGAGCACGGCGAAATGGGGGACGGTTAATCACTCCCTCAATGGCTGTTCCTAATTGAGCGGGACAGATTAATTCAGCGGTTGGATTTTTCTGATTTGAAGATTGGGAAGCTAAGGCACCAATAGTTTTGTCAGTAAAACAGGTAACATCGATCGCCAATAGCGTTATGCTCGATGCTGCCAATCCCAGCATCCATTGTGTGTAAAAAGATAGCCGTTGCAAAGTTGGATTGATAGGAATTTTTCTGAACAATTGCATAGCCTACGTAGGCTCGGAGCTTGAGTGAAGATTTTATTGGTTTAGCCCCAGAATAGCAGTCTGAGTTTTTTTGTCAGAATATCTTTGATAGTTTCTGAATTAAGTTCGTTTGTCAA
>DATNQL010000938.1:0-19458 GCA_036704025.1 Stenomitos sp. | reverse complement strand
GCTGAAACCCACAGGTATAAACCGGGTTGAGGGAACTCATCGGTTCCTGGAAAATCATGGAAATTTTCCCACCCCGGTAGAGGCGCTTACGCTCATCACTCAATGCCAGCAAATCCACCGAGTTTGCTCCATCATCCGAGGGACGGAAATAAATCTCTCCAGCCGTGATTTTGCCTGGACTCGGCACCAAACCCATGACGGCTAAAGAAGTGACCGACTTTCCAGACCCTGATTCGCCGACAATTCCCAGGGTTTGACCTCGTTTTAGTTTGAAGTCAATGCCGTCAACCGCCAAGACCCGCTTTTCATCGGTGTGAAACTCTACTTTCAAATTGCGGACATCAAGAACGTTGTCAGTCATGGCATTCAAGAACAGGGAGTTAAAAGCGATTGTAACAACCTGTTCCCTTTATGAAGATGTTGATCTGGACATTTTTTTGGGAATGGGTAATGGGTAATGGGTAATGGGTAATGGGTAATGGTAAGAATTCCCCCACTCTTCCCATCCCCCATCTCCCCAGTTAGACGGCAACTACTCCTAAAGAATACGGTTCTGCCCACTGAGCGAGTCAACCAGAGAGAGATACATTGAGGGAAGGAAGTACATAAAACTTTATGAAAGGGTGAGTGTCACTTCACCCACTTGTTAAACCGCTCGGTAAGGTGAACCCACATGTTTGAACGTTTCACAGATAGAGCCATCAAAGTTATTATGCTCGCCCAGGAAGAAGCTCGTCGCCTGGGACACAACCTCGTGGGAACCGAGCAGATTCTCTTGGGGTTGCTGGGTGAAGGCACAGGTATAGCCACTATCGTCCTCAATAATTTTGGCATTACCCTGGAATCGGCACGGGCAGAGGTCGAAAATCTGATTGGACGCGGGTATCGCGCTGTCCCGGCAGAACTGCCCTTTACCCCGAAAGCCAAGCGCATTTTCGAGCAATCCTTCCAAGAAGCTCGTCAGCTCGGACATAACTATATTGGTACGGAACATTTGTTGTTGGCCATCACCCAGGATGAAGAAGGTGTGGCAGCGAAAGTGATTGAAAACCTAGATGTTGAGTTAGGTGATGTTCGCAACGCCGTGATTAAAGCGATGGGAGAAGTCGCGGCGGCTACCAAAGCGAGAACTCAAGGGTCTTCGTTTATGGGAGAAACGCCAGCCAATAAGGCGGGTTTGGAAGAATTTGGTCGAAATTTGACTCAATTAGCTTTAGAAGGCAAGCTTGACCCGGTTGTGGGTCGTGCCAAGGAAATTGAACGAGTGATTCAGATTCTCGGTCGTCGCACGAAGAATAACCCAGTGTTAATTGGAGAACCGGGAGTAGGCAAAACGGCGATCGCAGAAGGTCTGGCTCAGCGTATTGTGGACAATAATATCCCCGACCTGTTGCAAGACAAGCAAGTTTTCACCTTAGATATGGGCTTGCTACTCTCCGGCACTCGCTATCGAGGAGACTTTGAGGAGCGCCTCAAGCAAATTATGGAAGAAGTGCGTCAATCTGGGAATATTATCTTAGTGATTGACGAAATCCATACCTTGGTTGGTGCCGGGTCAACCGAAGGCGGTATGGATGCGGCGAATCTCCTCAAACCCGCTCTAGCACGAGGCGAATTGCAGTGCTTGGGAGCAACCACTCTGGACGAATACCGGAAGCACATTGAACGGGATGCGGCTTTAGAGCGTCGTTTCCAACCCGTAATGGTGGGAGAACCGTCGGTCGAGGATACGATTGAGATTCTGTACGGTCTGCGCGAGGCTTACGAGCAGTTCCATAAGGTTAAAATTTCTAATCAAGCGCTGGAAGCGGCGGCTAAACTCTCTGACCGCTATATCCAAGACCGCTTCTTGCCAGATAAGGCGATTGACCTGATTGATGAAGCCGGCAGCCGTATTCATTTAATGCATTCTGGGCCATCTCCGGCGGCAAAAGAACTGAAGCAGGAACTGCGTCGAATTACCCAGAAAAAGGAAGAGGCGGTTAAAGCTCAGAATTTTGACGAAGCCTCACAAATGCGCGATCGCGAGTTAGAGTTAGAATCTCAACTCCAAGCGATGCTCAGCAACGACCAAGAGCAGAAGGCGTCCCTCACTCCTACGGTTACAGAGGAAGACATCGCTCAAATTGTCGCCTCTTGGACTGGGATACCCGTCAACAAGCTCACTGAATCGGAATCAGCGATGCTGTTGCATCTCGAAGACACCTTACACCAGCGATTAATTGGTCAAGAGGAAGCGGTTGTCGCGGTTTCCCGTGCAATTCGCCGAGCCAGAGTTGGGTTAAAGAATCCTAATCGACCGATCGCCAGCTTTATCTTCTCAGGCCCCACCGGTGTTGGCAAGACTGAACTCGCCAAAGCGCTAGCGGCCTACTTCTTTGGTTCAGAAGAAGCGATGATTCGGCTGGATATGTCGGAGTTCATGGAATCCCACACCGTCTCCAAGCTGATTGGTTCCCCTCCGGGATATGTCGGGTATGATGAAGGCGGTCAACTCACGGAAGCCATCCGACGCAAACCTTACACGGTGCTGTTGTTCGACGAAATCGAAAAAGCTCACCCCGATGTCTTCAACATGCTCTTGCAACTGTTGGATGATGGTCGCTTGACTGATGCTCAAGGTCGCACGGTGGACTTTAAGAACACTTTGATTATCATGACCTCTAACATCGGGTCTAAGGTGATTGAAAAAGGTGGTAGCGGTTTTGGGTTTGAATCCTCTGGCAATGAAGCCGAGTCTCGATATCTCCGCATCCGGGATAAGGTGAATGAAGACCTGAAAGCTTACTTCCGTCCGGAGTTCCTCAATCGTCTGGATGAAATTATCGTCTTCCGTCAGTTGACAAGGGATGAGGTGAAGCAAATCGCTGACCTCATGCTGCGGGATATCTCCACACGTCTGCTTGAGCAAGGCATCGCCTTGGAAGTTACGGAACGGTTCAAAGACCGCTTGGTGGATGAAGGGTACGACCCCAGTTATGGTGCCAGACCCTTACGTCGAGCCATTATGCGCCTTCTCGAAGATAGCTTAGCTGAGGCGATGCTATCGGGTGAAGTTAGTGATGGCGATACCGCGCTGATTGATGTCGATGAGAATGGTCAGGTGAAAGTATTACCAAGTCAGGCCAGGGAGTTGTTGCTCCAAGGTGTTGGTTAATACTTATCGCATCAGTCTGCTGAGTTGTGAAGTGAATATCCGCTCTCAATATAGATAACGATGGGAGCGGATATTTTTATGGAAACTCGTGCTGCCTTTTTCAACGTCAATCACACTTTGGCAAAGCCCTTTGTATGGAAGTTTGAAGGCTATCCTGAAGTCGCTTAGGCTGGAGAGTTATTTCCGCCATGCTGCACTAGAGCGTAACCTCAAGCCCAAACCCTCTCGGCGCAAGCGTAAGTTATAGTAAATCACGGTTTTGATGACTTGAAAAAAGGGTAAAAGCATCACCGCATTGAATAAAGTGATTGCCCAGGAAAACATCTCTAGTAAAATGGAATCGATGATGGGATACAACGATATCCAATCAGCCATTAATCGGGACGTGATAACATTGATTAATTCCGCCCCTAAATAAATTAATATTTCTAAGGGTAATAATAAAAAAAAGGATACAACGACGATCAGTTGAATTTTCCAAAAATATCTTTTTGTCAGTTTCCAGCTCCGAAATAGGGTGGTGATCGAATTAATATTGCTTTCTGAAGCCAAGGGTAATTCAGAAATGAAAAAACGCGAATAAAGCCATAATGTTGGAGCAAATAAGCAAGCTAAAAAAAACAACAATATCAGTAATAAAAAAATCAAAAAAAATATAGCGGTTAAAACATTATTTCTGACAAAATCGTCATCAGCGATGGGTTCTAAGGGAGCCATTATCTGCTCCATGCGAGTCGTGGCTAAGAATAGACCCGTCAAAATGAAAGATAGAATGAGTGTGATAAACAGTAATACAAATAGTAAAATAGCTGTAAATAAAAAACTCCAGGTTCGAGGTTTAAGATAACGTCTAGAATCTTTAAGACTCTCCCTTTGCCCCATTAACTCACAGAAAGCTAAACGCGAAATCAGTGCAGAATTGACCCAAAATTTAGCCCAGCCATAGACAGGAACCAACAACCATAGATAGGCAAATAAAGAAAGCTTTAAATACAATTTAAAATTGGCGCGATACAGGTTAATCGTCACATTAATAACGTTGCCAATACTGAGCGGCTGTATCAAAGGGGAAGGGTTAAAGTTTTCAGACATGAAAAAGGTATCCTCAGCAACCCAATGGGGGGAAATAAACAGGTGAAAAATCGACCAACAGATGCCAATTAAAGCAAATTTCGAGACTTGAGTTGCAGATAGCGCTCAACGAGTTGTTCACTAATCTGATTCGCGGGTGCATCTAACACCAAAACCCCTTTTTGCTTGAGTTGGGCAAACGCAACCTGACGTTGGGTGATTAAATCGAGAGCCACAGCCCGAGTATAGGCGGCGGCAATCGTGCGGTTGGCATCGATATTCCCCTCTCGGCTTCCTTCCCTCTCCTGATTCAGGGGAGTATGAGCGATGCAATCAACCTGGGGATCGCGGAGTGCCACACAAAACGGTAAGTAACGGGGAGTCAGGCGTCCGAGGGCAGAAAGTAGTTCCACAGAAGCAGTGGCATCCACGATATCTGTAATCAGAACCACCAAGGCGCGACGAGTTTGTTGATTGACTAATTTGGTGACAGCACCCACATAGTCGGGTTCGAGTAAGACAGGCTGAATCGGGGTGAGGCGTTCAATCAACTTGGATAGCTGATGTTGTCCCCGTTCCGGAGGAATCCAGCAGGTGACTTCGCGATCAAAAACGCCGATTCCCACCCGATCGCCTCGATGTAATCCCGCCAATGCCAGGGAGAGTGTGGCATTTAAGCCCCAGTCGAAGCGTTTCAGCCCTTGCACTTGTGCCGTCATCAGACGTCCCCGATCCAGTAAAATAATCAGGGTTTGCTCCCGTTCTGGTTCCAAGACTCGGACGAGTGGGCGCGAACGACGGGCGGTGGCTTTCCAATCAATCAGGCGGGTATCGTCCCCAATCCCATATTCTCGGAGTTCAGAAAATTCTGTCCCTGCACCCAGTCGTCGGGCTTGGCGCATGGTGCCGGTATTTTCTAAAGTCAGACGAATGGAGAGCGATCGCAACCCAACTAAATCGGGATAAACCGCCACCTTCTGACTCGCTGGAATCTTCCAATCATGCCATGCCAAACCCCATTGTCCCAGTTGCCGTACCTGAATCTCTCCCCACGGAAACTCCCCGCGACGATCGGGGTGAACGGTATAAGTAAGTTCCTGAGAACTGTTGGGTTCTAGAGAGGCTTCTAACATGGGTTGAGAAACCTCAAATTCCAACGGATAGTAATCTCGCAGACGAATCTTCGCCCCCCGATTTCCCGCTTGTACGGAAAGCACTACGGAATTATCCCGCCCAATGGAAAGTCGATGCAAGGGATGGCGTGTGACTTGCACTCGGTGCGGTTTGACTCCTAATCCATCCCAGACGGCGACACCCAACACGAAGGTATCGAAGAGAAGGGTAATCAGAATACTAGTTTGTGGATCAAAAAGGATGGCGACACCAATGGCGATCGCTATACCGAGCAATAAGAGTAAATAGAGGCGTTGAGAGGGAATCATCATTTTTTGCACTGCCCCTTCAGGAGCCGCTTGGCTAACCTCTATTTATAGTCTGATTTTAGTGGAATGGGTCATGGCTCAAAACTCTCTGATCAGCTTCCAAAGGTAAGGTAAAGTAAAAACTGGTTCCCAAACCAGGGTCTGATTCTACCCAGATGTGTCCTCCGTGTCGCTCTACAATCTTTTTACAGATGGCTAAGCCAATCCCCGTCCCAGGGTACTCTTCCGAGGTATGTAGACGTTGGAAAACCTGAAAAATACGTTCAAAGTATTCAGGTTCTATGCCAATGCCATTGTCATGAACTCCAAATACCCATTCACCCACTCGATTATATTGACCCGTTTGGTGCTCAACAGGAATCATCCGGGGAGTTGGTTCTCCCTCCAGATCGCTCGAAAATGCGGCCTCAACTGCTCCGGCCATCTCTGCTCTACAATCTTTGTACTCTACTGAAATTTTGACCTGAGGCAGCACTTCCGGGTGGCGAAATTTGATCGCATTGCTAATTAAGTTTTGGAACAACTGTGCGAGTTGCGTGGCATTTCCGATGACAGTTGGTAGTTCTTCGTGGCTGATAGCAGCACCCGTAGATTCAATCTCTACTTGCAAATTGCTCAGAACTTGTTGAAGGAGCTGATTACAGTCCAGCCGTTCCAGTTCGAGCGCTTTTGCGCCCACTCGTGAGTAATTCAACAAGTCTTGAATTAGCCGCTCCATCCGATACCCTGCCTCGGCAATGCGAGTGATATATCGGTCTGCTTTGTCGTCGAAAACTCCTTGGTATTTTTGGCTCAGTAAATAGGTAAATGCCTTAAGAATTTGCAGAGGCGATCGCAAGTCATGGGCGGCGATATAGGCGAATTCTTCTAAGTCTTTGTTAGAGCGGAGTAGCTCTGCATTGGCTTGCGTTAGTTTAATATTCAATTGCTCAAGGCGCTGATTTTGTTGTATGAGTTGCAGATTTTGCTCGGTAATTCTCTGCTGCTGGCGCACGAGAGTGAGTTGATTCTTGACACGAGCTAAAACCTCTTGAGTTTTAAACGGTTTAGTGATGTAATCGACGCCACCGATCTCGAAGGCTCTTAATTTATCGACCTCATCATCCAACGCACTCAAGAAAATCACCGGAATTTCTTGGGTGTGGATATCCGTTTTCAACTGTTGACACAACTGGTATCCATTGATGTCGGGCATCATGATGTCAAGCAAAATCAGCTCAGGCAAAGCCGTTTGGAGTCCAATTAAAGCCATCTGAGCGCTGATAGCACTCTTAACTTTATACCCAGCATCTGTTAGCGTGGTGGATAACAGGCGCAGGTTATCGGGTTGATCGTCAACAATTAAAATATACTGTGAGCTGGGATCGGAGCTGATTGCATTCACGGAGCAGCGGGTTGAGTAAGTTCCATAATTCGATCAAAGCGAAAGTCATCGATCAAATCAGTGAGAGCGATCGCTAAGGGATGATGAGACTCAGGAATTTGCTCGATGAGCCGGTTCATCCGTTCAGCATCAAGGCTTCTGGCAGCCTGGTGGAGTTGAGCAATCCAATCAACAGGCATAACAGCCAATTTCTCTGGCGTCAATGGCAGATGGGAGGCAACTGGCTGGGATGAGGAGGATGGGGATCTTTCCTCATATACATAACACACTCCCAGATGTTGTGCCATTTTCTCAAAAACCATTTCTGCTCGGAAGGGCTTAAGCACAAAATCGTTACAGCCAGCGGTTAAAAACCGTTCTCGCTCCTCTTCAAAGGCACTGGCCGTGAGTGCGATAATCACGGTAGGGGAGGGAGAGGAGGTGCTCAAATCTCCAGAGGAATGTGCTTCCTGTTGTCTCTCCTTGGCTCTAATTCGCTGGGTTGCCTCATACCCATCCATCACAGGCATTCGGATATCCATCCAAATCAGGTGCGGTTTCCAACTCTCCCACAGCGCCACACCCGTTTGTCCATCTTGAGCTTCTTGCACCTCAAAGCCTAAGGGTTCTAGCAGATTCGTTAGGAGTTTGCGATTCGTCAACTTATCCTCAACCACCAGGATGCGATACTTGGGTTGGTGGGGTGCGAGGGCAATCACCTGCGGCGGCTGCGGTTGGGGGCAGATGGGTGCCGCAGCGGCAACGCTCACTCGAATATCAAATTTAAAAATCGTTCCCCCCCCTAAAACACTACTAACTGTAATCTCTCCTCCCATCATCTGCACAAATCGCTGGCTAATGGCTAAACCCAATCCGGTTCCTGACTGAGATTTTCGTCCCGTTTGGGTTTGGACAAAAGGATTAAATAAACTATCAATCTCTTCGGGTGCAATCCCAGGCCCCGTGTCTTCGACTTCAAACCGCAGAGTAGCTGGTTGCAGGTGGGAACGTTCAACCATCCAACATTCACTCTTCAACTCTCTAACGACACGCAGCGTGACCTGACCTGATGGAGTAAATTTAATCGCGTTTCCCAAGAGGTTAATTAACACTTGGCGTAGTTTACTCTCATCTGTATGGACATATTGGGGAACATCCGCTGTACGTTCAACGATGAGCTGTAAGCCTTTATTAGCCGCCTTGAGTTGCAACATTTTTTCCAGGGTATCGAGTAAACGATAGAGATCAAAGCTGTTTTCGTTGAAGGTGAGCCTACCTGCCTCGATTTTGGACATGGACAAAATGTCATTGATCAAGGAAAGTAAATGCTCACCCGAACGACTAATCATTCCCAAAAATTCCTGTTGCTGAGGGGATAGGGAATGGGTTTCATTCCTCAGGGATGTTCGCTCATGGCTCATCAGTTGGGTAAAACCGAGAATCGTATTGAGGGGAGTGCGGAGTTCATGACTCATGTTAGCCAGAAATTCGCTTTTGGCGCGGTTGGAGGCTTCTGCGGCTTCTTTGGCTTGTTGGAGTTGAGCCTGAGCTTGTTTGCGCTCATTGAGTTCAATTTCTAATTGGCGATAGAGTTCAGCTTGCTGAATCGCGATGGCTACCTGAGTTGCTAATTGCTGAAGTAAATTCACTTCCCACGATTGCCAATGTCGGATCTGGCTACATTGATGAATAATCAGCAGTCCCCATAAGGGAGGATTGGGCACATTTAATCCTGAATTTTGCCTCGCTTCTAATCCAGAATGACTGTACAAAATGGGAACAGCGAGTCTGGATTTGACTCCCAATTCTTGCATATATTCCAGCAAACAAGAGGCCGTTTCATCGAGGGTAATGTCGGGAATAATTCTTGCTTTGCCTTGACAGTAGTTTTGATAACAATCTAGGGGAAATTCTTTATCTTCATATTCGTGTCCGACGGTGGAATGCCAACCGGGAGAAACGGATTCGTGGGTGACCATGCCGATTTTATCGGGTTCGAGACGAAAGATTAAAGCGCGGTCAGCTTGGAGCAGTTGCCGTACTTCATGAACCGTGGTGTTGAGAATTCGATCCAGATTTAAAGACTGTCGGATGTGTTGAGAAATCTGTGTCAGTACCCGATCTCGGTTCATTTGCAGTTGCAGCGCTTCCTCTGCTTGTTTGCGAGCGCTAATATCTCGCAAGATGGCGGTAAACACTTTGTCATCTCCAATGGCTAGCATGGAAATGGAGGCTTCAGCGGGAAACTCTGACCGATCTTTGCGACGCCCCCAAATCTCCCGTCGGTTTCCCATTCTTCTGGCTTCACCGGCTGATTGGGAAAAGTTGACCACATCTTGATGATGAGCGTCTACATAGCGTGTGGGTATGAGTAAGCTCAGGGGTTGACCGACAACCTCCTGAGCGGTGTAACCAAAAATCTTTTCCGCTCCTTGATTGAACAGGGTAATCTGCTGGGCGGTATCCACAGAAATGATCGCATCATTGGCAATTTCCAGAATGCCAGCAAAGCGAGCTTGCGAAGCTCGTAAGGCGTCCTCGACTTGTTTGCGCTGCACAATTTCTTGCTGCAACCGCTCGATGGCACTGCCTAAATCTCTGGTTCGCTCTTCTACCCTAATCCCTAGTTCGGCATTGGCTCTTTGCAGTGCCTGTTCAGCTTGTTTACGCTCGGTGATGTCAAAGGAAATACCAACGAGTCCCATCAACTGACCCACTTCATTGTAGATGGGTGAGTCAGTCACCATGGCGGGAAAGGATGTGCCATCGCGACGCCGAACGATAAATTCACCGGACCAGCTTTCACCCTGACTCAAGCAGGACATAATTTCAGCCGCTTGCTCTTGGGATGCCTCAGAGGGGGTAATTTCTAAGATATTGCATCCAACCGCTTCCGTTGCTGACCAGCCATAGAGCTTTGTCGCAAATCGATTCCAATAAATAATCGCTCCGGACAAATCCGTGGCAATGATAGCGTGTTCCACAACATCTAAAAGACGGGCCTGAAAATGAAGGGCAGACTCAGCTCGCTGGCGTTCGATGATTTCCTGTTGCAGTTGGGTATTGGCTTGGGTGAGTTGGGCGGTGCGCTGTGCAACCAACTCTTCCAGGCGCTCGCGGTATTGTTGTAATTGTGCTTCGGCTTGTTTTCGCTCTGTAATATCTTCCACCAAGCCCACGGCGAATTGAAACTGTCCAGCGGTATCGCGAAGGATGGAAATGGTGAGGTTTCCCCAGATGGTTTCCCCGTCTTTACGGATAAATCGTTTTTCGATGCAATAACCATTACGGGTGCCAGCCATACACTCTTGCACGAGAGCTTGCTCAATGACTGAATCCTCTAGATAGGTGATATCGGTGTACTCTAGGCTTGCCAATTCTTGTGGAGTATATCTCACGAATTGCTGAAAGAACGGATTCGTCTGCACGAGTTTGAGGTCGGTGCCAACGACAGCAATCCCAATTCCGGCGTTTTCAAAGATGGCACGGAAACGTTCCTCACTCTGGCGTAGTGCCTCTTGAGCCTGTTTGCGCTCGGTGATATCTTCCGCAATTCCTGCAATCCGGTAGACTTCATGCCGTTCGTTTTTAATGGGAAAGGTGCGAGCCAAGATCCAGCGGATTTCCCCATCCGGGCGAATAATCCGATATTCGACATGGGTGGACTTTCCCTGCAATTGTTGAGCGAAGGAGGTGGAGGCAATGTTCTGATCTTCGGGATGAAGGGTATTCACCCAATTGGATGGCGCAGCGTAAGCACTCTCACAAGTGCGTCCCCAAATGGTTTCATAGGCTGGACTGATGTAAAGGAGTTCCTCCGTATAGGGGTTAAACAGCCAAAAAACGTTTTGGATATTGTCGGCTAACTGACGGAACCGCTCTTCACTTTCTCGCAGCGCCTCCTCCGCTTGTCGGCGTTCGGTGATATCGCGTAACGAGACAATATAGACGGGGTTCCCTTGCCATTCGGTTTGGGCAACCGTCATTTCCCCGATACCGATTTCCCCGCCAGAGCGAATAATGTTCAATTCCGCTACGTCACCCACTAGTATCGGCTCTCCAAAATCATAGTTGAGCAACTGTTCGAGTCGTCTGCCAAACAGCTTGGCGGCAGATGGGTTGGCAAAGCGCACGACTCCCTGTTTATCAACAATTAGGATGCCATCAGAGGTACTATTGACAATGGCGTTCAGTCGTGATTCACTCTCCCGGAGAGCATCCTCTACCCGTTGACGTTCTTGAATTTCTTGGGTGAATTGGGCATGAATCTGATGTAACTCCGTGGTACTTTCGCTCACTTGCTGTTCGAGTTGGGCATTGAGCAAGCGAATTCTGGCTTCAGCCTGTTGGTATTCGGTGATATCGCGGCAGGTGTAAAGCACTGCACCTTCTTGGATAGACACCCGCTTGACATTAACCAGCAAATGGTGGATTTTACCGAACTTGTCTGTAATTTCCTGCTGAAGATTTCGCAGTTCCCCGCAACTTTCGAGTTGATTCATCTCAAATAGGTTGTCACCCAAGAGGTAACGAATGTTGTCGAATTGCTGGATTTCTGGGCGTGAGTAACCAAAGATTACGTTGGCATTAGCACAAACAAAGGTAAATTTGCCGTTACTATCTGTAATGAAGACGGCATCGGAGATATGGCTGAGAATGAGTTCGTGTAAAGCGTCTGACGTTGGTTCAGCATCCATAGCGCCCTCAACATCTAAAGCTGGAGTAGCACTATCATATCCACTGAACAGCGGTTTCTAAACCGATATAAATGTATGGATATTTTCCTAAATCCCCATTAAAAGGGGGATTAGAAAGAGTCTATAAATCCATCGGTATCTACTCTAATATCATGTCCGTCTAATTACCCCTAATAAAAACTCTCCGCGTCCCCGTGTCCCCGCGTCAATCCTAACGATGGGTGTTTAACCGGACATGATATAAATCTGCCTAGTACAGCGCGGCGGAAATAACCCACCAGTTCAAAAAGATTAAAAATCTTACAGTACACACTTTCTTCCCTTCTGCCTTCTTGCACTAGAACTCAGTTGGAGATTTCAAAAGTTTCTTTTCAAATTCCTCTTCTAGCGTTTGCTTGATAAAGTGAGGATAAACGATGTGGTTAAATAAGTTCTGGAGTGTTGGGCATTTCTTTTTCATCAATAAATGGTCATAATCGAGTTTGATAGAATCCTTTCGTTTTTGGCACCGCTCCTCTTCGGAATACTGTCGTCCTTGATGCAAATCGCGTAGCCAAGTTGAATGTAAGGTTAGCGCTAAATTTAGAGGGTTTTTACTTACAGGAGCACTTAATCGATAGATGGGTTTGTTGTTGAAGTCATCCGCATGGAAAATCCAAAACTCGTCTTGATATTGATCAGGTTGTTCTGGATTGTCTGTTAAAACAATACATACGATATAACCATGGGTTGACTCATCTTTTCCTTCTGGACAAGGCAGAGAACTAGGGATGAATTGGGGCGAGCAAGCAAAATGGCGATCGGGAAAGTGGAAACGGTCAACAATTTCCATCGTTTTGGTGTCGAGGCGGAGTAAGGTTACAGGTTTGTTGTCATCTGGCAAATCTTCAATAGCCAAAATCCTATTTTTATCAGCTTTGTAAGCCTCGTAAATCCGTTGGGGAATTAACTCCCAAGTGAATCCCCAAGACATCCAATAAATATTGTTGATCGTTCGGGAAGATGACTCTTGGCAGTCGCGGCTCAAATCTCGATGCGTGTAAACTGACAGTGACCAAGTTGATTTATAGTCGGAAAGTAATTCAGAGCTTTCAATTTCTCCTGTTTCCCCATCAATAACATACCGTCCAAGACAACCTAAATCTGTCGTACCCGACATCATCCCTTCTAAATCATGCCGCAGTGATTTTCCAGGTACAGGTTTGTCGTAGCGAGTAATTCCTTCGGTTACATCCCAACCATTACTATGACCGATATGAATGGTGATTTGGTTATTTGGATTTGCATAGTCTGCGGCGAAATGAGAAATTTCAATCGGAATAATTACCTTCTTCGCTGTAACTTCTTTCGCTTCAGGGTTTTGCGTTAAATCTTCTCGTTTGACAATATATAGAGTCCCATAAGGCAGGGGTTTGCATTGACTGAGAAAGATCGAATAAAGCCAAGCTCCTAAGCAATCAAATAGCTTTTGGCTAAATAATGGTAATCGCAGAAAACCAAAGGTAAAGGGAGAAAATATTTGAGAAAATTCCATCCTGAAGTTAATATCAGATAGAATAAGATACTTTTCTGTCAAGGCAATTTGATGAAGAGATTGTTCGACCAAAACAGGCTTTCCATCGGGTAAGACCATTCGCCAAGACTTCATTTTTGGCTTTGTACCTAGTTTGTTATCACCAAATTGATACCGAACTAAATAGGTAAAGCGCCCGAATTCCTCATCGCCAAACTTTCTATCTTTGAAGAGAGTTTTGAATTTTACACTGAGAATATCTAAGATACAATTAACAGGCTCTTTATATTTTCCGTTATAACCCGTAGAGTAATTAGTAGTAAAAATTTCATCGGGGCGTCCATCTGAGTGAGTCAGATCAGCAACTGGATGTGCTGAATTAACATAGACATCAAACATATTATTTTGAAAAAGTTTAGCCATCACAGGAAAAATCCCTTTCCACTCGCTTGTGGAACCGATTGGCTCTATGAGTTCTAAACTGTCGGGATCGACGATATAAGGACGACCTGCATCAATTGTAACTAACAGGTGGTCTCTGGTTTGTAAAAATGCCGTATTTAACTGATTTCTACCACCTAGAATCAGGCTATATCGACTCTGACCCCCATTCCGAAAGGCACTAATAAAAGAAAAATGTTTGTTGTTTTTTGCGAACTGTGCTTTAGGTTTTGTCGCCTTATTGAATAAATAGAATTGTGTTGGATAGTCGGCATAATAACAAGGAGTTTTGGCGATTCTTGTTTTAAGCGTTGCCTTGCCATTCTCAAAACCTAGGCGGTAGATCATGCCATCGCCGGTATAAAGTAGCGTTCCATCTTCTTGAGAGCAGTTTTGAGATTGAAATAAAGCCCCAACAATAAAAGCATAGCCCTGTAAATCTTCTGGAAGCTTATCTACAAGGATAGGTTGTGCATTCTTGTTTTCCTGTTGGTGAATTTGCAGTTCTGAAATATCCCGTTCTTTGCGGCTTGTTTTAATAACTGAGTTAGGAGTGTAGTAATCTTGAGATGGTGGATTAGTCATTCAAAAAACACCTAGAAATTATTTTCAGTTTATCGAACAATAGGCCAGTTATAGATACACCCAGATCATGTAATTATCCGGAAAGAATACTCTATGGGATTTGATTGATTACTGAACTAGTGTTGCGATGATAGCCAAACCTAAACGTGGTGACTTGATTTCAATAGTACAATTTGGATAATATTAACTTAGCTACTTCGTACACCGTTTGAGAGTCGGAAAAGGTCAGATTAAAGTCATATCCAAGTCACCATTATTTTCGGAAATGCCAAGCTCCCCGACTTTTTCAAAAAGTCGGGGAGCTGAACTCAACACTCTTCAACTGCACCTAAAACTGTTAGCATGGTTCTTTGAGCTGGAGTCAAACCTGTAGCGCCTTCTAGTCTCATGTCCTCATAAGGTCTTCTGGCTCTCAGTGTTGCTAGGCAAGTCTGTGTTTGCGTACTCCAAATCCGAATCGTTTCATCTTCACTAGCGGAGGCAAGCTTTAAACCATCAGGACTCATGGCAACTGTCCAAATCCAATTGGTATGTCCTTTCAAGGTATTCAGGCAAATTCCCTCGAAAATATCCCAGATTTTTATCGTTTGGTCACAGCTACCACTGGCAATCTTCCGCCCATCTGGGTAGAATGCGACAGACATGACCCAACCGGTATGTCCCTCTAGAGTGCGAATACACTTGCCTGCTGTGACGTCCCAAATTTTGAGTGTTTGATCCGAACTGGCACTTGCGAGTAGTTGGCTATCTGGATTAAACGCGATCGCACCGACTCGATTTAAGTGTCCCTTCAAGGTTTGGATGCACTCACCAGTACCCAAATCCCACAGTTTAATCGTGTAGTCTTCACTGCTACTGGCTAATATTGTCCCTTGAGGACTATAACTGACTGCGGTTACGCGATCGCGATGCCCCTCTAATGTTTGCAGACAGTCACCCGTACTTATTTCCCAAAGTTTCATGGTTTGATCATAGCTGCTACTGGCGAGAGTCCGGCCATCAGGGCTGAACGTTAGTGACCAAATTTCATGGGTATGTCCCTTAAGGACGTGAATGCACTCACTTTCACTGAGGTTCCAAACTTTGATGGTTGTATCCTCACTACCCGTGGCAAGGATTTCCCCATTAGGATGAAAAGCAACCGCTGGGATACCTTTCTTATGTGCCTTGAGTTCTCGAAGACACGTTCCATTCCTCACATCCCAGATGCGTAGAATTTGGTCTTTATGTCCAGTAGCAATTGTGTGACTATCAGGACTAAAAGCAACGGTCTTCACCCAATTCGTATAACCCTGAATATTAGCCATGCAATGACCGTTACTCACTTGCCATAATCGAATGGTTTGGTCTTCACTGCAACTGGCTAGAGTTTGACCGTCGGGACTGAAGCATATACCCCAAACTCGACTGCTATGTCCTTGCAGAGTATGGATACAGGTGCGAGTTTCGACATCCCAAATTCTAATGGTTTGGTCTTCTCCACAACTGGCAATTCGTCTACCATCAGGACTCCAAAAAGCTTTCCAAACCCATTGGGTATGACCTTTGAAGACATCCAGACATTCCCCATCTGAACGACGCCAAATTCTGACCGTTTGATCGCAACTAGCACTCACTAATCGTTGTCCATCAGGACTAAACTGAACCAATCCAACCCAATTTTGGTGCGCCGTAATCGTTTGCAAACAGTTTCCTGCTTGCCAATCCCAAATTCGGATTGTTTTGTCGAATCCACAGCTAGCAATATAGTTTCCATCAGGGCTGAAATCAACCGATAAAACACCATTCGTATGCCCTTTTAGAACTTGCAAGCAATCGCCCTTGACCGCGTCCCAAATCCTAATCATGCAGTCGTTACTACCATTAGCGAGTAATCGTCCATCAGGGCTGAAAGTCACTCCATATACACTATCAGTAGATTCGCATAGTGTAGATTGATACTCCCCTGAAGGCAAATTCCAAAGTTTAATGGTTCCATCTTCACTAGAACTGACGAGGGTCTGACCATTTGGACTAAAGGCCACTTTGCGAACCCAACCCCTGTGTCCTTGTAAGGTGAGTAAGCGCTGATGGTCGCTAACTTGCCACAAATGAACTTCACAATTAGCATTGCCAGTGGCTAAAAATTGACCGTCTGGACTAAAAGCAATTGCCAACACTCCGCCAAAAGATTGGGCGAATACCGATTGATAAAACTGGCAATCAGCAAAATTAACATCATATAAATTAGCCTCTTGCAGATAGGCTTGAAAGATGGTTAAGCAAGAGAAATCATAACCCCTTAAGTCTATTTGCATTTGCACTAACAAATTGAGAATATTACCTCCGACATAGCCAGGTTGGAGTGGCGCTTCTGCTCTCAATTTTCCGATAATGGCTTTGAGCTGTTGTTCAATGTTGGTATAGCTGCCTAAAGAGAGCAACAGTTTATCAATAACTGGCTGTAAAATCAAACGAATTTGTGCTTGTCTAATATAGTCTTTACTCTGAGCTTTAATTAAGGCATAGTTCCTCAAAAATTCCTGTCGCTGGTCAATAATATCTTCATAGATTTTCGTCACTAACCGAGCCGTTGCATACTCCATAATTACGGGTTGCAATGACCATCGTTTCTCAGTACGTTCGACTAAGGAGCGCTGAGTTAGCGATCGCAATGTCCCTAATAATTGCCTCGTAATTGCCTCTGATACGACATCGGCTTCTAACTCTGGCAGTGAAACGGGTTCTCGATTGACCGCTAACCAGTTCATCACTTGTTGCTCTGCTTCTGACAAGCGATCGAACTGTCGCCCTAGCAATTCGTTGATGTCTGCGAACCCAAGCTTCCCTTGCCTTAAATAGGGAAGTAATTCTGCAACATCGCCATCAAAAAGTTCTTGTACCCCTGAGGCAACCATTTTTAAAGCTAGGGGATTACCTGCATAGTGTTCAAATATATCGAACCAACCCTGGCGATCATCACTAAAACAGCCCTTGTCTTTAAAGATAGATTGTCCTTCTACAGGTGTCAGTCCTTGTAACTGAAGCGATCGCACTGGCAGCGTCACCCCTTCGAGTACCCCAACCTCTTTCGGTTTTTCTCGACTGGTGAGCATGACACAGCTTTGATGGCGAACTTCTGCTACAGACTTTAATAAGTACCCATAGCTTTCGTAATTCTTGAGGTATTGTCCCGTTTGGCTGTTGCCTTGAAGAATGGACTCGAAGTTGTCCAAAATTACCAGACAATGAGAGGAGCGAAGATAGTGTAATAGGCGTGCTGTTTTTCCCTCTACTGTCTCCGGTAGCTGGAGTTCTTGCTGATTGGAGAGAAATTGAATTAACTCGGTGACCAGTTCTTCAAAGGGAGGCGCATAAGACAGCGATCGCCAAAACAAGAACTCGAACTGATGCTGAACCTGTTCTGCTAGCTTTACCGAGATGGAGGTTTTCCCCATACCGCCCATACCCAGAATGGACACAAGTCGGCAGCGATCATGTAAAAGCCATTGTTCGAGTAACGCGAGTTCGTGGTTGCGTCCGTAGAAGATGGAAACATCGATCGCTTCTCCCCAGTCTTGTTGAGTTATAGTGGCGGGAGCGAAATGAATCTGCGGTTCTATTGGTTGATTTCTCTGCTTGGCAGCTCGCTTTAAAACCTTTTGAACGCTATGTTTCGTGACTTTCTCACCCAAAGCCACTGAAAGCGACTGCCACAATTTAGAGCCAACATCTTTGATGTAGCCAGGGTCATAACTAGAGGCTTTGGCAATGTCTTCATAAGACTGTCCTTGCCAAGATTCACTAAATACGAGCTCCTGAACTTTATTCAAGTGCCCCTTGTCTAGGACTTGCTCTACAAGCTCTAGTGCTTCTTCTAGTGTCATTGTTGCGTGTTGGTTTTGAGCAGTGGCGATGGGGGAAGTTCTCACGGGCGATGGCTGTGCTTTGTTTAGAAGCCATGAACTGCCTGTAGGGGTAGGGCTGAGCGCCTTCTACACCTGCTGCACTTTTCCCAAGAGATTGAGCAAAGACAAGTGGAGTTCAATCTGAAAAGAAACCCCTGAGTTTTACCTCCAGCTATCTCGCATCATCCAATAGAATGAATTTTTTCATAGATCTGACTTTTTTCTGACTTTTTTAGGACTTCTTTACGATCTTCTGCTAACTTTTACCGACTCTCACAGGCGAGATTGGGTAGTTAGAGTGTAGCAATCACCCAGAAAAACCGATTAAGAAAGGGTCAAGCTTGTCAGAACGCACACTAAAACAATTTTCCATTATTTGAAATAGAGCTATGAGTCTAAATCATCAAGCATTGGCGATGGCAGGCGCGATCGCCACGGTGCTAGTTTCGCCACTGCTAATTAACCGAGGCGCGATCGCGCAGAGTTCGATTCGAGAATGTCTGAGTGAGTTTGTCCGCCAAGGCGTTTCGCCTGATAAAGCGGCTGATCTGTGTTCCAGTGGTGGCTTGGCGATCGAGAGATGTGTAGAGAATAAGCGATTTCGCACTTACGAGGGTGCACTTCGACAGCGAAAGGATGGTCGGACAGAATACACTTACCCAATCAATGCGTTCTCGGCTAACAATATCACCGGAACTCAATGCTGGGCTGATTATCGAAACTTCTTTAATCCCAAGAATGTCTGCTGGGCGAGTTCGATCAGAGTTTCGGTATTGAGTGAAGAAGAAGCGGTCAACCAGTGCCGCAATGCGGTGGGCGGCAATCCCGTGGCTCCTGTCAATAATCCAAATCAGAACACGCCACTGATCATCATTCCCGGAGGCGGAGGTACAACTGTGCCTAATCCGGTTGGCGGGGGAGCGCCGCAAGCGATTCAGCAATGTATGGAGAATTTGCTGTATCGAACAGAGGTACAGAAACCATTTCCAAACTGGATTTGTGTTCCGAATGATGTGAACTGTAAAACCGTCCGAGTCAGAACCGAGATTAGTGAGGCTGCCGCAGTCCAGGCTTGCCAGAACGCTCGGTAACAAGATTGCTGAATTAAGTCTTTTGAAAATATTAAGGAAACGCCATGTCCAATGACCTTGGTCTAATCAGTGCTGCTTCTATCCATGAGTCTGCTCAATTTACTCTGAATCAAGCAAAGTCAACTGCACAAGAGTACCTGAGTCAAATTGCATCTAGTGAAGATTTCGTTACAAAATTGGCGATCGCATTTGGTGAGAGTTTCGATGCGGC
>DATNQL010000937.1:0-18266 GCA_036704025.1 Stenomitos sp. | reverse complement strand
GCCGTTGACAACGCCGTCGCCCCCTCTACAGTGACGGCAGAGTCTCAATCCCCAGAACCAGCCGTTGACAACGCCGTCGCCCCCTCTACAATAACGGCAGAGTCTCAATCCCCAGAACCAGTGGTTGACACCGCCGTCGCCCCCTCCGCCCTAACTGCCGTTGTACCTAAGTCGCAAAAGCTGCAAAAGCTGCAAAAGCGAACGGTTGATTCCCCAGCCGTTTCCTCCACAACAAAAACAGCACCTCAGCCGCAAGAGCAAGAAGCAACAGCCGATGCGTCCGTGATTTCATCCTCGGTAGGAGTAGGCGAATCTCAGCCCGAAGAGCAAACGGTTGATGATCAGTCTGTGGCGAAGCCGTCCGTTAAGTGGAACCGTAAGGCACAGGAGTTTCGCAAGCCCGCTATTGCCCAGGTTCCAAACCCGACTTCTTCAATGCCCGATGGAACCTATCTGTATGGTCAAACTTCACAACCGGGGCAAATTGGTAATGAATACGTGGTATTTGAAGCACGACAAGGCAAGGTCGTGGGTGCCATGTACATGCCAAATTCTGAGTATGCTTGCTTTTACGGCACGCTCAATGCTAAGCAGATGAATTTGACGGTTGTCAATCCCTACAATCAAACCGCCTTTTCTCACACCATTGCCCGCGAACAAACCACAGAAATGGCCGCTGCCGGTGGGCAAATCAACCTTGAAAACGCCTATGATTCGCTAACTTATCCTCACTCCGTAGGACTCGACGGCTATCTACCGATTAATCAAGTGGGCAATAACGACAAGCAAATCCTAAATACTTGCCTGAGCAACTATCAAGCCAAGGCTTGGAATTGATTCAGTTTTTACCCCAAGCCATCTCAACCTATCCATAAAAAACAAGGCTCTCTAATCTAGAGAGCCTTGTTAACGTTGTAACTCTGGAAACAGAACTTGAATGAGTATTAAGCTAATCGTCATTTAATTTGCATCACCGCGTCTCCCCGTCTCCGCGTCTCCGCGTCTTTTGGGCAATCTACGTTATGCAACTTCTTGTTGGCACATCAGCTTACTTAGCCTAAGAGTTCCTTTGCCTTGGCAACCACGTTATCGACGGTGAAGCCAAACTTCTCCAGGGCAATATTACCAGGAGCAGAAACGCCGAAGCGATCGATGCTAATCATCGCGCCTTCATTACCCAGGTAACGGCACCAACCGAAGCTAGAAGCCGCTTCTACAGCTAAGCGCTTGGTGACGGCTTTCGGCAATACGGATTCGCGGTAAGCTTCATCCTGTTCGTCAAACAGTTCCCAACAAGGCATGGAGACAACGCGGACATTCTTGCCTTCAGCGCGTAGCTTCTGGGCGGCGTCAACACACAGATACGTTTCGCCACCAGTACCGATGAGAATAATATCGGGTGTTCCTTCGCTATCGGAAAGGATGTAAGCCCCTTTGGCAACGTGATCAATACCGCTTCCGGCTAATTGCGGTAAGTTTTGCCGCGAGAATGCCATTAAGGTAGGACGGTTTTCGCTAGCGGCTTGGATAGCCACTTTGTAAGCCCCAGAGGTTTCGTTGCCGTCAGCCGGACGAATCACCAACAGGTTAGGAATCGCCCGTAGGGAAGCAATCGTTTCCACGGGTTGGTGGGTGGGACCATCTTCGCCTAAAGCAATGGAGTCGTGAGTCATGACGTAGAGGACTCCGGCTTGCGACAGCGCAGAAAGACGAATCGCCGCCCGCATGTAGTCGGCAAATACCAGGAAGGTAGCACAGTAGGGAATCAATCCAGAACTGTGCAGGGCAATTCCGTTACAAATCGAACCCATGCCATGCTCCCGCACCCCAAAGCGCAAGTTACGGTTGGCATACTGCCCTTTTTGGAAGTCGCCAAATCCTTTGAGCAGGGTGTAGTTAGAGTGGGTTAGGTCAGCGGAACCACCGATCAGTTCTGGCAATACCGGAGCCAAAGCGTTCAGCGTCATTTCGGACGTCTTACGAGTTGCCAGAGGCTTGTCTTCTGGCGTATAGGTGGGCAGAGCTTTTTCCCAACCTTCGGGGAGTTTGTTGCTGGCGAACCGCTCAAACTCAGCCGCTTCTTCGGGGTACTTGGCTTTGTAATCGGCTAAAGCTTGGTTCCATTCGGTTTCTAAATTGGCACCACGCTCCACCGCTTGCCGCATGTGCTTGAGGGCGTCTTCTGGCACCTCGAACTCAGGGTATTCCCAACCCAGGTTCTCGCGAGTTGCCTTGACTTCATCCTTACCTAGAGCTGCACCGTGAACGTCGGCGGTATTGGATTTGTTGGGAGAGCCATATCCGATGATGGTGGTTACCTTAATCAAGGACGGCTTGTCGGTGACAGCTTTGGCGGCTTCGATCGCTTTAGCAATCGCTTCCAGGTCATTGTTACCATCTTCTACATGCTGGACATGCCAACCATAGGCTTCAAACCGCTTCCCGACATCTTCGGTAAAGGATACATCGGTAGAACCGTCAATGGAGATGTGGTTGTCGTCGTACAGAGCGATTAACTTACCTAATCCCAGGTGTCCCGCCAAGGAACAGGCTTCCCCAGAAACCCCTTCCATGTTGCAACCATCACCCAGAATCACATAGGTATAGTGGTCAACAATCTTGGCATCGGGCTTGTTGAACTTGGCAGCCAAATGGGCTTCTGCCATTGCTAAACCAACCCCATTGGCAATTCCTTGTCCCAAGGGGCCAGTGGTGACTTCTACACCGGGTGTCTCGAAGTTTTCCGGGTGTCCAGGGGTTTTAGAACCCCACTGCCGGAACTGTTTGATGTCGTCCAGCGTCACGCTATCGTAGCCGGTTAGATGAAGCAAGGCGTACTGTAACATACAGCCGTGACCCGCCGACAAGACGAAGCGATCGCGATTAAACCACTTAGGATTTTTCGGGTTAAACCGCATAAAGCGGTCCCAAAGCACGAAGGCCATAGGAGCCGCGCCCATGGGTAGTCCTGGATGACCAGAATTCGCTTTCTGTACAGCATCAATCGCTAGAAAGCGGATGGAATTAATGCACAGTTCTTCGAGAGATTGGGTTGCAACGGCCATAATTTTTCTTTAAATGACTTTAGGGATGTACGGTTTAACGCAAGATATGTGTGAGCTAAAACTCAATGGCTCTCGGTCGCCCCAAGGCTATACCCCCATCATCCCATTACCGGGATCGATGGGCAAGGCAGAAAAAGACTAGGTATTTATACCATACCGATTTTTGTCGGCGATTTGCAAATGCCGAAATGGATAAGGTTCCTAATCACTAATCACCATTACTCTTGCCTGTATTTCTTGAATGCTAGCGTGACATTGTGACCGCCAAACCCAAAAGAATTTGAAAGTGCCACTTCTACAATGTGATGGCGGCTCGTGTGAGGCACGTAATCGAGGTCACAAGCTGGGTCAGGGTTTTCCAAATTAATCGTCGGTGGAACTTGGTCATTGGCGACCGCCATGACCGTCGCGACAGCCTCAATGCCACCAGAGCCACCCAAAAGATGTCCGGTCATTGACTTGGTGGAGCTAACCGCCACCTGATAAGCCGACTCACCTAAAGCTGTTTTAATCGCTGCCGTTTCCGTTGAGTCGTTGGCTGGTGTACTGGTACCGTGAGCGTTAATGTAACTCACCTGATTTGGAGTAATTCCTGCATCCTTGAGCGCCAGTTGAATCGCTCTAGCAGCACCTTCTCCACCCGGAACCGGTGAGGTGATGTGATACGCATCACAGGTCATGCCGTAGCCAATGATTTCCGCATAAATTTTGGCTCCACGGCTGAGAGCGTGTTCGAGTTCTTCCAGAATGAGAATACCTGCCCCTTCCCCCATGACAAAACCGTCGCGATCGCGATCAAAGGGACGACAAGCCTGAGTAGGGTCATCGTTGCGAGTGGAAAGCGCTTTACAGGCTGCAAACCCGGCTAACGATAGAGGTGTGACGGCGGCTTCAGTGCCTCCACAAATCATGGCCTGAGCATAGCCGCGCTGCACCAAGCGAAACGCATCCCCTATGGCATTAGACCCCGCCGCACAAGCCGTAACGGTACAGTTATTCGGTCCTTTTGCACCGACATGAATCGCCGTTAGACCCGCTGCCATATTGGCAATCATCATCGGAATCATAAACGGACTACACCGATCCGGACCGCGAGTGAGGTAGATTTCCTGCTGGTCTTCTAATACCTTCAGTCCCCCTATACCCGTGCCAATAATGACACCTACCTGTTCTGCGTTCAGGTCATTAATTAAAAACTGTGCATCGGCTAAGGCCTGCTTGCTTGCGGACACGCCAAATTGAGCAAAGCGATCCATCCGCTTTGCTTCTTTACGCTCCATATATAGATGAGGGTCAAAGCCCTTCACTTCACCGGCAATCCGGCAATCATGTCGGGATGGATCAAACAAGGTAATCGGACCTATACCGTTGCGTCCGCTCAACAAACCGTCCCAGTACTCAGCTAGAGTGTTGCCTATTGGTGTGATCGCGCCGAGACCTGTAACAACGACGCGTTTTAATTCAGTGTTTGTCATGATGCCAGTAAAACAGGGCTTACTTACCCAGAACGCAGAACTTCCTTACTTAAAGACGGTTACTTAGTTTAAGCGGGAGCTTCGACTTTATTGCTGATATAGTCTACTGCCGCTTGAACGGTGGAGATTTGCTCAGCCGCTTCGTCGGGGATTTCAATATCGAACTCTTCTTCTAAAGCCATTACCAGTTCAACGGTATCCAAAGAGTCGGCATTTAGGTCGGTGGCAAAGTTGGCTTGAGGTGTCACCGTCTCCGGCTCGACTTCCAGTTGTTCGATGACAATTTTCTTAACTCTATCGAAAATTTCTTGGCTCATAAAATGTTCCTCAACCTAGACGCTTGAATGGTTCAAACCGTATTAACTGGTTCTAAGCATTTTTTAATCTTATCGGAAAGAGGGACGATTACAGATCTCTATATAGTCGCTTCTGTAAGTGGCACCTTAAAAGCCGGTTCGGTCTTCCCACCCTTGGTGGAGGTTTTCAGGAGATCTGGCGAGAGGGAGATAGAAAGCAGGTGTTTTGAGCCATTGGTGAAAAATTCAGGTTCAAATTTAGCTAAATTACGATAATCCAGTAAAATCGTGGCTGTTCGTCGATGAGTGCGATCGCGAAAAAATACAGTTCCGTTGTGGTTGCCATCCTCTTCGTGGCATACTCCTCTATGGTCTCGAGTGCAGCGCTAGTTCTCAATCTATAAAGAGTTAATCAAACCATCTTTGATCGTAACAACCTGCTCACGACTCCCTGATCACGGATTCCATGAGTTCTTCAATACCGTTGATCGGGCGAATCGGAGTGCCCAGATGATGAATGAGTTCTTCAACCGTCATATCATCTAAAAATCGGGTATCTCCCTGCTTTAACATCAAGGACGGCAACAGAATCGCATCGCCTAACTCTTTTCCCTTCAACCCCTCCAGTACATCTTGTCCCGTCAGCAAACCCGTCACCGTAATCTCCTGTCCCCAATAATCACTGTGCAGTGGTGCCAATGTAACGTTCAATCCTTCTACAGAATTTAACCTCTGCACCAGTGGCTCAAAGGCTTTTTCAACCGCATTGCCCACTACCCAGGTATAGCTGTGGGGTGTCTTCAATTTTGAGGGTAGCTGCACAGAGGCGATGTCCTGAAACTGCTTAAGAAACTGGCGAATTGAACCAACACCATTACCGATTTGCGGGTAGTCTTCGTAATGAGATTCTGGAGGTAAATCCTGTCGGGCAATCAGAAACCATTCATCAGCTAACCAAGCGAAGGTTGTCCCTAATTGCTGGCGAAATTTTTCCTGAAATGCCTGAACTTGGTTGATCACTTCCTCTGCTTTCTCTCGACTGACTGGAATCAGCTCATCCTCTGTCGGTCGAAAACGTGTTAACCCTACAGGTACAACCGCCGCAGAAGCTACCGTAGGCACTGCTCCCTTGTGGAATTGCGCCAAATCTAACAGAGTACGCTCTAAATGGACACCATCATTGATACCCGGACAAACGACAACCTGAGCATGAATTTGCAGTCGTCGCTCCTGAAACCACTTCAACTGCTTTAAAATCTGCCCAGCACGCTGATTTTTGAGCAAGCGGATGCGAATCTCTGGCTCTGTGGCATGAACAGAGACATAGAGAGGAGAGACTCGCATTTGCTCAATTCTGTCCCACTCATTCTGGGTGAGATTGGTGAGAGTTAAGTACGAACCATAGAGAAAGCTGAGGCGGTAGTCATCGTCTTTGAGGTACAAACTCTGTCGTTTACCCGGTGGCTGTTGGTCAATAAAGCAAAAAGGACAGTGGTTATTGCACTGAATCAAGCCATCAAACAAGGCTGTCTCAAATTCCAGCCCTAAATCTTCGTCGTAGTCTTTCTCAATTTCGACTACATGAGTCTTACCCGCTTTATCCAAAACTTGGAGTTCGAGGACTTCATCTGCACATAAGAACTGATAATCGATCAGGTCACGGGGATATGTGCCGTTGATTGCCACGATCGCATCTCCAGCCTCAAACCCCACCTCAGCGGCAATCGAATCAGGGAGAACTTTGGTAATTCGGGCAGGACGAATAGAAGATTCACTCATGTCTGCTGAATAGCAATTTTAAGGCTACACCCACGATCATTGTAAGCTTCTCGGCAGACTTGAACTTTAACTATATTTTTTGAGTACTTTATGTATTTCTTAGCAGCCCTGTGGCAAGCGCACTTAAGATGGTTAGCCCAAATGCCAAGCGATACCAGACAAATACCCAGGTGCTTTGTCGCTGCAAGAAACCCAACAGCCACGCGATAGACAGATAAGAAAACACAAATGTTGATAATGTTCCTACAATCACTAAGGAGAGGTCAATCTTGCCCAACGCCTCTTTAAAAAATTGGTAAAGCGTAGCAATCCCAAGGGCTGGAATTCCCAAAAGAAAAGAAAATCGAGCGGCTGTTTGCCGTTCCAGACCTAAAAACAACCCAGTGGTTATAGTCGAACCAGAACGAGAAACACCAGGAACTAAAGCTAGCATTTGGCCTAACCCCATTAGGATGCCATCTTGAATCTGCAAGTTCTCAAAATTCCGCTTGCGCTTGCCCAACTGCTCGGCTAATCCTAGCAAGAGTGCCATCACAATTGAAACAATCGCAATGGTTGTCATGCTATTAATTGACGATTTTTCGTCATTGAGAGCATTCTTGAGGAGAAATCCACCTAGTAAAATTGGCAATGTTCCTACCGCTATCCCAACAATAATTTTCCACTCCTCTCGTTCCCAATCTTTTTCACGGATAGCTTTTAATCCTCCCGTAAAAATAATGGTGAGATCTTTCCAAAAATAGATTAAGACTGCGATAACACTGCCAAATTGAATCGTGGCGAGAAATGGCTTTCCGGCGACCATTTCCCAGTCCAGTGCTTTAGTAAAAACTTCCAGATGAGCCGTACTACTAATGGGCAAAAATTCTGTTAACCCTTGGACGATTCCCAGGATAAAGGCTTGAAACAGCCCCACTAATAAATTTCCTTCACTGGCTGGGTTGACCTGTCCTAAAAGCAATGTTTCTCCACCCGGTAGCATCAGAACTAATCCTGTACTTATTTCTTGCCAGCCGATGCCATCAGCCGCTAAAAAAATCGTCGCCATCCATTCGACTCCTAAAATTCCTACGTAATTCATCACTTGACACTAGTTCAGCCTTCGCCAATCACTCATGGCTCAATCGCTCAAACAACTAACGTTGTGCTCCGCTCCTGTCTTCCTGTATGTACCTAAATTAAGTCACGTCCACAGTTTAATAATTATTGGCATTCATTAAGATTAGTAAACTGCTCATTAATGACTAGCCCCTGACGGCTATTAAACATTCTTTAAAAGCCCTGTCGTGATCGCGCCCAGAATTGCGGCTCCAAACGCTAACCGATACCAAACAAATATCCAAGTGCTTTGGGTTTGCAGGAAACGTAGTAGCCCTGCGATCGCCAAATAGGAGAATACCAAGGATGAGGCAAACCCAGCCATAAGCGGCACCATCAGGGTATCCCCTAAGCCTTGGTTGAAAACATCTTTTAATTCCACTAAACCGGCTAAGGTAATCGCAGGAATCGCTAATAGAAATGAAAAACGAGCGGCTGTTGCCCGTTCTAGCCCCATCAATAGCCCAGATGTAAGCGTTGAACCAGAGCGTGATACCCCAGGGATTACAGCCATTGCCTGTGCTAATCCCATCAAAACGCCATCTCCAACACTTAAATCTTGAAAGTTACGCCTTCGCTGGCCAAAGCGTTCGGCAAACCCTAGTAAGATGGCCATAACAATGGAGGTAATGGCGATCGCGCTTAGATGGCGTAGCGGTGAATGATCGAAGCCGGGTATAAAAAGCTTGAGTACTAGTCCAAAGCAGACAATCGGTAGGGTTCCTAAACCAATTCCCACTACCATCCACAAGTCATGAGACTGGTAGTCAGACGTTTGGATGGCTTTCATGGCTCCAACTACAATCTGAACTAAATCTCTCCACAAATACCAGATCACCGCCGCAATACTTCCCAGCTCAAGGATAGCGGTAAAGGCGATACTTGGATCGCCCCAGCCCAACGCCACCGACATCACTTTTAAGTGACCTGTACTACTAATTGGGAGGAACTCGGTTAACCCTTGCACCATACCCAAAACCACCGCCTGAACAAGATTAAGTTGGGGTATCAATGTTGTAGTTGTTGACGCCAGTTCTGGAGAAAGGCTAGTGCCGAGAGTTTTGCAAGGGGATACTAGTAATGTGAGTAAGGTACCCGTGCCCAAGAGGGTAAACAACTGATGCTTTGAGCGAACCATGCTTTTCTGGAGCTGCCTGAGTTTATATGGATTTAGTGGTTTCCACAGCCTAATCACCATTCGTGAACTTGCGTAAACTGAGTCTGGACAGCGATTAGAGATTTTTTGATCACCCTGTAGCGCTCACACCCAAAATTGCCACTCAAGTATTACTGACACAAAGCTTCCTCTGCAAGTCTCAATCAATATTCCTAAAACTGGTCAGCTAGTCAGGACTAGATTAATATTAGAAATATCCCCCTAGGGGGGATAATCCGTCTCATGTGATATCTTGAGATATGTAAAGAAAAGTAAACAATATTAAAGTCATCTTGTTTAACAATACTTGGTTCTCATCTTCTGCCTCAGACTACCTCAGTCAGGCTGAGAAGCTTCCTGTCTCTGGGGAAGCCTTATTAAAAATGGGTCATCGCCCTAGCGAAGCGTTAGCAAGTCCGCGAGCGTCAGCTTGGATGGTATTTGTGGCTGCGGCTTTTTTGGTAAGCGTGCCCGTGTTCGTTCAAGCGCCTCTGGTAAGACAGCTACCCCTTGTCAGTTTAGTGATGACAGTGGGTTGGGTTTGGTTAGGAATAGCCCTGTTCAAGCGCAAGGAAACCCAACTGTGGGGCGACTTACTGCTGGGATTTAGCTGGAGTTGGCTAGCGGGATCAATTTATTGGGGATGGCTACGATGGGAACCCTTCATTCACCTGCCTGTAGAAGCCATTGGTTTGCCTTTTGCCTTGTGGAGTTTGAAGCGGGGTTGGGGGAAAGTGGGCAATTTGTTTTACCTGGGTTCCCTGTTTGGAACCGTGCTAACCGATGTATATTTTTATCTGACGGATTTAATTCCTTACTGGCGTCAGGTAATGCGAGTTGACCCAGCCTTAGCGACACCCATTTTTCAAAGTGCGATCGCGCAAGTCCAGACCCCTTGGGGTATAACATTAGCTGTGATACTTGTGGCTACACTTTTCAGCGTTGGGATTTGGTCATTAGCCAAAAGGCAGTTGCATTGGTGGGCTTTTAGTGGAGCCGTCTTGAGTACAATTTTGGTAGACACATTGTTCTGGGTGGCAGCTTCTATGGCCTGAATGCTACTAATGATTAACGTAAGCCTAATTAATTCTTCAGGTCAGGTCTAGTTAGCAGGTTATTTTCCGGAATCACTAGGATGGCTCAAGAATGCATCTACTAAAATAACATTTGTTTTAACCCATTTTTGCGTCTGTGCCTGTGGTGACTCTGCGATCCACTCCCTATTTGCTTCTCCCGACCGACACCGGTAATCGCTATCTGCCGTTAGTCGGTAGCAATTGCTGGACAGTTGGTCGCAGTGATGATAATAACTTTGTGCTGTCCGATCGCTGGATTTCCCGAAATCACGCGATGTTGCAGTGTACGGAAACTGGCGACTTTTATCTCATCGATTTAGGTAGCCGTAATGGCTCTTTTGTCAATGGACGCCGTGTCAGTATTCCGGTAACCTTACGAAATGGTGACCGCCTGATGTTTGGTCAGACGGAAATGGAATTTCATTGCCCTGCCAACGACCGTCATTCGGATGTCCTCCAGGTGCCGGATAAAGAAACCCTGACTTCGACTTTACATGTGCGTCGCTTGATTTCGGTGATGGTGATCGACATCCGCGACTTTACGGTACTGACTCGCCAACTGGATGAAAAAATCCTCTCAGCCGTGATTGGAACTTGGTTTCGTCAGTCGGGTGATATTATTCGACGTTCGGGTAGCTGGGTGGATAAATATATTGGTGATGCCGTCATGGCGATTTGGTTTCATAGCTCTCAAGGGGTTAGCCATGCTCATGGAGTGAGCTCTCAAGAAGCCCTGAATATTATGTGGGCAGTGAGTTCTCTGCATAAAATGACATCGGCGTTGAGTAAGCAGTACCCTTTGCCCTTCCCGTTGCGAATTGGGACAGGACTCAATACAGGCTATGCCATGGTGGGGAATACGGGTAGTGGCGATCGCCCAGACTATACGGCGATTGGGGATACAGTCAATGCGGCCTTTCGTCTAGAATCGTCTACTAAGCAACTCGGCTTAGATATTGCCTTGGGAGAAGACACATACCGTTACCTTTCAGCCATCGGTCAGCATCCACTGGACTTCACTCAGCATACCGTTCATCTCAAGGGATATGACTCTCCCACCACTACCTATGCTGGCACCTATGGGGATTTAGATCATTTCTTACAGCTCAATGATCTAGGGCCACAAACTTGTTAAGGTGGAGTTTTCACCTCCCTACTATCCTTCCCTTGTCGAATCGGTACTGGAGTCAGGAGAGGGGAAGGATGGGTTACACCATGACGGATTGCCAAATCTGAGTTTAATTAACCTCGATGAGTTCAACGTCAAAAACTGCCGCAAACTGCTCGGCAACGAACTGACGCACGTCCTCAACACGAATCCCAGGGAGAAACTGGGCAAGACTACCAACAGGCTTCTCAGCGATGCCACAGGGCACAATCTGCTCAAAACCGACGAGTTCGGGGCACACGTTTAAAGCAAAGCCGTGCATCGTAATCCAGCGCGACACTTTGATGCCGATCGCAGCAACTTTGCGTCCCTCTAGCCAGACGCCAGTCATTCCAGGAATGCGATCGCCTTGGAGTCCCAATTCGCCTAAGACCTGAATTAAGACCTCCTCCAACTGTCGCAGATACCAGTGTAAGTCTTGTTGGTAATGCCGTAGATTGAGAATGGGGTAGCCAACTAACTGACCCGGACAGTGATAGGTTACTTCACCCCCCCGTTCCACTCGGTAAAGCTGGGCACTGGATTCCTGGGGGTCAAATTTGAGAAACTCAAGGCTGGAACCCTGACCTAAGGTGTAAACGGGCGGATGCTCTAATAACAGGAGGATATCGTCCAGTGTCGGGTCTTGCACCCGTTGGGCAAAGAGCGATCGCTGCCAATCCCAAGCGACGGCATAAGGCACTAACTCTCGATTCTCTAATAAACATCGACGCCGCACAGTCAAATCCTACTATTGCTCGGTTGCAGGTTTTAGCTTAGCAAGGCAAGCCAGTGATCCAATAATCTGCTCAACCTGCCACCTGTAAACCCTTGACAAACTCTTACTTTCAGGCGTTGAACCTTTAACTCTGGGGCAAATGTCAAAGAATGCAAAGGAATCTGAAGAGAAGTCAAAGGCTTATGTTCACCAGAATACAAAGTGCTACCGTGAGAGTATCATCCAAGAGTAGCAATTGAAGGCTGAAGGATAAAGTATGAAGTAGAAAGAGTAGCTTTCAGAGTTGTTGGGAGAAGATTCCGTCTCTTCGCAACTGGCGTTTCCACCAAAGACGAGTGGGGGACTCAAGACCCAAGACAAAAGATGAACTCGGATCTTATTAGCGTAAGCAAGCACTGTAGTGCTGAGCGCATCTTTTTCAGAATTTAGCTGGGGCAATGTCCTGACTAAACGCGAGGGTCAAGCAAACGCTAAACACTCTTCATACATTTGTTGCAGCCCCTGCTGCTTTTTGCGACTCAAACAGTACAGGATGGAGTAGTCGGTATGAAGCTTGTAATCCAGGGCAAAAACATCGAAATCACCGATGCAATTCGTGAGTATGTACATCAAAAAATTGAAAAGGCGGTTAATCATTTTCAAAACATGACAACTGAGGTAGATGTACATCTATCTGTGGCTCGCAATCCCCGGATCAATTCTAAGCAGACTGCTGAAGTGACTATTTATGCTAACGGAACGGTCATTCGTGCTCAAGAGGGCAGTGAAGACCTATATGCCAGCATCGATCTCGTCGCGGATAAGATTCAGCGCCAACTGCGGAAATACAAAGAAAAACTACAGCATAAGAAAACTCACGATCAGCCTAAAACAGGCATTGTTGTTGAACAAGTGCCTGTAGCCGATGATTTAATTGGTGATCGCACTCCCGAACTGCCGAGTGACGTAGTGCGAATGAAGTATTTCGCCATGCCCCCCATGACCATGGAGGAAGCCTTGGAACAACTTCAATTAGTTGATCACGACTTTTATATGTTCCGGAATGCCAAAACAGGTGAAATCAATGTGATCTACGAACGGAACCATGGCGGTTATGGCGTGATCCAGCCCCGCAATGGCAATAGTCAGACCCATCACAAAAATGGCAAGACAGCCCAACGAGCTGAAGCTACAGGAGAAAAATCAAGTACGATCTAACGTCTGTGGCTTAAACCCCCACTGAGTTTCTAGTTGTTGCTACTCGTTTCGCCTCCTAATGAATAGACAGTCAGTCAAAATTCCTATAAAGGGGTAGAGACTGGCTTTCTTTGCGGGTAATGGCGGTATGAAGTTTCCTGGTTTTGTGTGACGCGGCTCTAGGCACGGCGACTGAGTTGTACTGGCTGTCCCTTGAGAACCTCAGCATAGAGCTTTTCAAGCTGGGTAATATTGCCACTGAGCGTGTAGCGTTCTAGAACCCTCTTTCTGGCGTTTTGTCCCAGTAAAGTCGTCCACTCCCGATGGTCTCGAAATATCGGCAAAAGGGTACACAATTGGGATGTAACCCGGTGGGTCGTGAGAACGACGCCAGCACCATCCTCCAACACTTCACCATCCGCTCCTGCATCGGTTGCCACACAAGCGACACCGCAAGCCATGGCTTCTAGCAGGGATAAGGATAATCCTTCTAACAGGGACGGCAAAATAAACACATCAGCAGCTCTGAGGATATCAATTCGTCGCTGCTCATCCGCCACGAATCCGACCCAAATAATGCCGTATTCCTCTCCATAAAAGGGCATCAACGAGGCACACAAGGGTCCATTCCCCACAATAGCTAGCTTACAAGAGTTACCCAAGTTTGAGCGCTTCCAGGCTTTGAGCATGGCTTCCACATTTTTTTCAGTGGCAATTCGACCTTGGTAAACAAACAAGCGTTGGGCGTTGAGCTGTAACTTGAAATCCGAGGGGCCAGGAGCATATTTTTGAATATCAACCCCATTGGGAATGACGGCCAGCTTTTGGCGCGGAACCCCTAATCGCATCAGAAAATTCCGCTGGAGTTGAGAAAAGACAATGACCCGATGATAGTTCGCCAAAAACGGCGCATAGAGTTGATAGGTGAACAGTTGCGTTCCTGATTTTAAGTTGCGTCGCTTTCCATCAAAGGGTGGGTGAAAAGTTGCAACTAAGGGGATATTGAGTTCCTCGCAGATTTCGGGGAGTACGAAATCTAAAGGGGATAAAGTCAGGGACGCATGGACAACATCTGGTCGTAACTTTTCAAGCGCTTGAGTTAAGAGCTTGCTCGCTTTGGGCGACGGAATCGTGTAAACCTGAGATTTATACAGGCAAGGAAGCGAAACTTCCTGGCAACCGAAGGGATTTTGAGGGTCAGCTTCTTCTTGTTCTTCTTGGGCGAAGTGAAGGAAACTGACTTGGTGGCCTCGGTCTAAGAGCGAGTTGGTAACTTCTCGACCGTAAGTGACATTGCCACAAAAGGGTGATTTTTTTCCAATCCAGGCGATATGCATTCAGGTTGAGTGGGGTATCGAGTCTCTATATGTCAGCTTTGCTTGACATCGTTAATCCTGTACCGGAAATATACCAGTTTAAGACCCCGCCGGCGATCACTAGTGCGGCTAAACTGAAAAATACAGTTTTTAGCCCCAGGATGGTTTCCGCCACACCAGCTAAGGCTAAGGGCAAACTCAGAGCAATATTAATCGCGTTATTTTGTAACCCAAAAACCTTGCCTCGCATCTCTTTTGGCGTTTCTGCCTGGATTGTAGTCTGCATGGGAATGCCAACCAAAGCGGCGAAACTTCCTAACAGGATTGTCATTAAAAAAGTCAGCCAGAGGCTATGGGTGAATAAAGCAATACCGACCAACGAACCCGCCATCCCCATAGAACCATACAAGCTCAACTGGTTGTGAGAGAAGCGCTGACCCCAGTGCCCCAAAATCGCTGCACCACCTGCCATCCCGACACCCCCAGCCGCTAGCAAAAAACCAAACTGGGACGTTTTCAAACCCGGTAGCATTTCTGCCAGCCGAACCGCGAGAACGGATAAAGCCGCAAAGACAGAAAATAGAATCACTAGTTGAATTAAGGCATTGCGGACACGTCGGTGATGTCTCACATAGAGCAAGCCATCCAGAATATCCGCAAACACATGCGGGGGTTCTCCCTCATACACCTTTTTCTTTTCACCGGTTTTCAACAACAGCAGGAGTAAACCTGCGATCGCATAAGAACCTCCCACCACCAGTTCTTTGCCAAAATCCCAATTGGTACTCACACTACGCACTAGGGTGTCCGCCAGTGCTAACAGGGGTTCGCCCACCGCAAAGCCAACAATCAACGACGCCATCATCGTTGTTGTATATAAAGAGTTCGCCGAGAGTAAATCTCGACGTTCCACAATCAGGGGAATCACAGCCTGCTCTGCCGGTGCAAAAAACTGCGTCAATGTAGACACAAGGAAGGTAATCCCCAACAAAATGCAGAAGCCGATGGGCAAATTGTAGAGAGGTGCCCACCCTTGAGTCACCCACAATAATAAGGGCAAGGTTAGAACGAGTACACCTCGCACAATATTCGTCGCCACCAGTACGGCTTTTTTAGACCATCGGTCTACAAAAACACCAGCCAATGAGCCAAATAGTACGGCGGGAATGGTGAACGCCACCATAATCGCGGATACCCAGCCGCTAATCGGTTGATTTTCGTCTTGAAATCGAGCGGCAATCAAGGCAATCATCAGTACGAGATACACCTTGTCTGCTAGCTGAGAGAACACCTGACCGCTCCAGAGCGCCAAGAAGTTATGGTTTTGCAGAACGGGTGCAAATCCCAGTCTCAACGGTTCATGGGGGGTATCACTGGTCTGGGGGAGAAACTCCTCAACCTCACTGGGTTTTTGGGCTTCGTCTCCAGAGGAGCTTGGCTGAGCCATAGGGTCAGATTTTTCATTACACGGTAGTTTTGTTAATCGTTCAGGGTCGGATAATTGCATTCTTGCTGTTTAGGTGATGAATAAAATTCATATTGACTAGACTTTTTTATTTAGGGAGTGAATCTCAGAAATTAGGGAGAGAGAGGGTATCAACTAAGGTTGCTGAGCGAATCGTTCGGCCAAATTGATACTGGACATACTCTCGTAAAACTCGCTCTACTTTTACCCAAGCCTCATTAATGGATTCGGGATGCAACAAGTTTGTGAGTGGCTCTGGTAAAATCGCCGTTAGTTTGGGTAACTCAGCCGCCGCTAGCTGCTGAAGCAGCATTAACTCGATCGCATCTAATTTCATATTCACTCTGGGTGGCGGTGTGGTCGGGACATCCATGGAGTCACTTCCCTGGAGTTGAGGTTCCACTGACCTGACTCGCACTGAAGGCTTCAATCGCTCACCCTCCAATGCCTTTGCCGCTAAGCTGACTGTACCACCGGCGTCAACACTAAAACCAACTCGCCAATCCGGGTTGGTAAAATCCGGTTGGAGCAAGTCCTGGGTTACACAACAAGTTCGCACTTGGGGCGCGATACCCGCTAGCGCCAGCAGATGAAAAACTCCATGGGATAAATAAGCGAGTACCGAAGATGCCTCTGAATTAGGCTCGGCACCCAACAGCAGCGCATCGGAACCACTGGTATGCGGCAAACCCTCTAAACGTCGCAAATGTTCATTGAGTAGCTCGTATAACTCCTCCTGTGGCTGTTCACTCAAAGCATGGCAGAGCACGACTTCTGCCAAGTATTGACTCGCCGCCAGTTTTCCTAAGGTTTTACTCAAACCTGGATAAGACTCCAGGGTTTGAGCCTGAGTAATTTTATCGAGCGATCGCCCTTTCGCTAACAACAGCTCATTGACGACAAACAAACCACTTCTGCCACCCAATTGGGAGTTTTGTTTGCGAGCGCCTGGAGCAACGGCTCGGATCAGACCCAACTCCCGTGTCAATATTGTGACTAATTTGTCCGCTTCCCCAAGCGGCATACATTTCAGAATAATACCAGTGGCTTTGTAGGTTCGGCTCATCGATTAGGGTTCACAGAGTTGGAGGTTGAAGGTTGAAGGTTTGAAGGTTCAATTGACTTGCCTTGCCAACCGATTAACGCGCTCACCTAGTCCCCATCTTCCTTTTCCAGGGTATCGCGCTGTCGGAGTAAATCCGGCCCGCGAGAGGTACCCAGGCGCGTTGCTCCGGCTTGGACTAACTCAAACGCTTGCTCTAATGTGCGTATCCCTCCTGCTGCTTTAATGCCAATTTGTCCTTGTGTCACCTTTTTCAAAAGTCGGATATCCGCCACGGTTGCACCTCCATTCCAGCCCGTACTCGTTTTGAGAAATTGCACGCCAGCGTCCATACATATTTCCGCAGCGAGGCGCTTCTGGGCATCTGTCAAGAGGGCAGTTTCTAAAATCGCTTTGACGGTTTGACCTGTTTCCTCACAAATTTGGGCAATTTCTCGGTAAATTTCGTTGGTTTTACCCGCCTTCAATCCACCCAGGTGAATCACCACATCGAGTTCTTTTGCGCCATTTTCCACAGCCTCTTGCGCTTCATAAAGCTTGGCGGCTGGAGTGGTTGCCCCTGTGGGAAAACCAATGACTGTACAGACTTTCGGTTTCTTGCCGCGAAGCAACTCAGTGGCTTGCTTCACATAAACTGGGTAGACGCACACCGTGGCGAAGTTAAATCGATCCGCCTCGTCACAACACTTTTCCACTTGTTCGGGTGTGGCGGCTGGATTGAGCAGGGCGTGATCAATTAACGGTGCAATATCCATATCTGAGTAGTTGACAGCCATTGGTTTAGCTTCAAGCCGCTATTTGTTCACTTTTATTAAGATCTTATGATATTCAGAAAAATCAAAGAGTTTAATTTTGGAAAAAACAGCGTTTGAGGGCAAGCTCATCGCTTAGACGTTGTTTTAGGCTTTTGGACAGCCTCGAAGGCTCTATACTGACCGCCCAGCGCTTCTACAATGGTGCGAGTATTCGCCACCATCATTTTGACGTAGCTATCCCCTTCCCCCCCTGGTGCGCCAATCGAGTCAGAATAGAGTTCTCGTGGCGCGAGTTTTAATCCAGCTTCCTGTGCAACAGTTTTAATTAGAGCTGGGTTAATGGTGGTTTCGGCAAAAATGGCCGATACGCCCACCGCTTTCACCGAATCGGACAACCGTTTCACGGTTTGGGCGCTGGGTTGTTCTTCGGTACTGATGCCAATCAGGGTACCTGCAACGGGTATACCGTAGGCACGAGAATAGTATTGAAACGCATCATGTGTGGTTACAAGCTTGCGCTGCTTTTCGGGAATGGTTTGAATTTGCTGAGTGATCCAAACATCAACCTGCTGCAATTGGGCGGTAAGTTGCGCTGCATTCTGGGTAAACTTATCTTTGTCTTCGGGTGAAAGTTCAATTAACTGATCGCGAATGGCATTG
>DATNQL010000936.1:0-9188 GCA_036704025.1 Stenomitos sp. | reverse complement strand
TCACGATTACTCATCCTGACGATACCGCCGCGGATTCGACCCTCTACCAGGAACTCCTCGCCGGTTCTATCCCCTCTTACCAGATGGAGAAGCGCTACTTCCACAAACAAGGTTACTTGGTTTGGGGACGCCTGAGTGTTTCTCTGGTTCGCGATCCATCCGGGAGCCTGTTGTTTGTGGTGAGTATGGTCGAAGATATCACCACAGCCAAACGCACAGAAGCCGCACTCCTACACATTAGCAAGGCCGTTGAAAATGCCAGTGATGCGATCGCCATTGCTGACACACTGCTGGTGAGGTTTAACTACCTCAATCCCGCCTTTTATCAAATGTTCGGCTATACCCTGGAGCAGCTCAATGGGGCTGGGGGATTTACGATCCTGTTTCCAGACGGCAAGATGATGCACGATGTGTTAGCGATCGCCGTCAGTGGTCAATCCTGGCAAGGCGAAGTCGAAATGGTGTCCCGTAACCGTTCCAGACGGCAAATTGCCTTGCGAATTGATGCCATTAAAGATGTAACCGGTGAGGTGGTGGGCACCATCGCTATTCATACTGATATTACAGAACGCAAGCAGGCAGAAGCGGCGCTTCGGCGTTCTTACGAACGGGCTGAATTACTCAAGCAAATCACCAGCGAAATTCGCTCCTCCCTTGATCCGCAGCACATCTTCCAAGCCACCGTGACACAACTGGGAGAAGCGCTATTGGTGAATCGCTGCATGATTTTTCTCTATGAATCCGTACCCCATCCCACGTTATCTTTAGTAGCGGAGTATTTAGAAACGGGATATTCCTCAATCGAGGCATTTGACGTTCCGGTGGAGGAAAATCCTCACATCCAGCAGGTGTTAGCCACTGATCGGGCGATCGCTTCGACCAATGTGTACACTGAACCCCTACTCACTGACACCCTGCATCTGTGTCGTGCGATGGATATCCAATCGATGTTGACCATTCGCACGTCTTATCAAGGTCAACCTAACGGTGTGCTTGGCTTACATCAGTGTGATGCCTACCGCTATTGGACGAGTAATGACATCGAACTGTTGGAAGCCGTCGCCGCCCAAGTCGGCATTGCTCTTGCTCACGCCCGCTTGTTGGAAAAGGAAAAATACACCGCCGCCCAACTCGCTCAACAAAACTTAGATTTGCAAGTTTCTAACTTGCGAGCCAATACTAAAGCCGCAGAATTAGAACAAGCACTACAGAATTTGCAGGAAACTCAAGCTCAGTTGGTGCAGACTGAAAAAATGTCCAATTTAGGACAATTGTTGGCTGGTGTCGCTCACGAAATTAACAATCCAGTCAGCTTCATTACCGTCAATATCAACTATGCCTGTGACTATATCCAAGATTTGCTGAGAATTGTGCATCTTTACCAAAATTACTATCCTCAGCCGGCTGAAGAAATTAAATTTGAACTTCAGGAAATTGACCTTGATTTTATTATTAAAGACCTGCCCAAATTACTGAATTCAATGAAAGTGGGGGCTGACCGCATTAATCAAATCGTTTTATCGCTGCGAAACTTTTCTAGGCATGATGAAGATGAAATGAGTTCGGTAGATATTCATGAAGGGATTGATCACACCCTGATGATTTTGCGGCATCGCTTAAAAGCTAAGGGAGGAAGCCCGGAAATTGAGGTGAGTAAAAACTATGGAAAGCTGCCACAGGTGGCGTGTTATGCAGGACAGTTGAACCAAGTATTTATGAATTTGATTAGTAATGCGATAGACGCGATCGCGTCCCGTTTTGCTTACCATAACGATGCGCTGTTGATTCACACCGATGCAGACGGAGAGATCGAAAGAATTTCCCACCCTAACTCTGGAACCAAACCGAAAATCAAGATTTGCACCGAAACGAGAGACAATCACTGGGTGATTATTCGCATTAAAGATAATGGCTCAGGCATGACGGAAGAGGTTAAACAAAAGTTGTTTAACCCCTTTTTTACAACGAAACCAGCGGGCAAAGGCACCGGTTTAGGGTTATCGATTAGCTACCAAATTGTTGTTGAAAAACACGGTGGGAACTTACAGTGCATTTCTGTACCGGGGCAGGGCACTGAATTTATCATTGAGGTTCCCATCCGGCATTCCTAATTTGGAATCTTGAAATTTTGTGGGTGTGGCGTTCTCAATTCTCGCCTATCCCTCAAGATGGATAATCATGGGTTAAGAAGGGAACATTCACGATTTCCCCCTCTACATCTGCAACTCGCACGGTTAATCCCTTGCCACCTGCTTTAGTGCGGATATAAGCTAAACCAAACGACCCTTGATCCGTTTCCGTCAAACTAGTCAGCTTACCGACTTTTTCTTCTCCTACCATGACCACGGCTCCCGGTTCAACCGGTGCTTTCAGGCGGATACCCCAAAGTTGTTGCTTGACGCCTTTATAAGTATTTAATCGAGCAATTGTTTCCTGACCAATATAACAACCTTTATCAAAAGAAATGGTTTGCCATAAACCCACTTCGAGCGGATTATAATCTTCTGTAAGTTCGCGATCAGGTACGGGACGCCCTTGCTGAATTCGCAGTTGTTCCCAGATGCGATCGCCCATCGGAATCCCCCCCGCTTCCATCAGCACTTGCCAGAGTCTCGCGGCATGACTCGCAGAAACGATCAGCGTAAATCCCGGTAATGCCAAGCCGTTACCTATTGCCACACGTACTTTAAGACCATTCAGCATCAGCTCTTGGTGACTAGCATAGGCATCCTCAATCAGGATTTCATCACTCAACTGTTGCAACAAGGCTTCACTCCCCGACCCAATTAAGCTAAAGGTGGCATTCTCGTTAGACACATCCTTTAATTCCACCTGATCCATGGGAAAAATATAGCGATCTAACCACTCGATCAGTTGCTGACGCCGATTGGGAGAGACGAGGAGGAGTACGGCATCTTCTTTCACATAAGCCGTTGCCAAGTCAATCGTGCGGGCGGTAGAGGTGACAAAAACCGTGTCACAACCCTGTCCTGGTTTGAGTTTTTGGAAGTCATTCGTACTTTGGTTGTGTAAGTAGCGCAGTCTGTCATCACCGGAGATTTTCAGCAATCCCCAATGGGATAAGTCCACCAAGGCAACACCCTGACGTGTGGCTTGAATCGCTGTTGTGTCGTTACCAAAACTCACGGGAATCGTGACATCGGCAATTGACTCAAACGTCGCCCCAGCCTTTTGCTGAACATCGTGTAATTCTTGAATCATGTTCTTCCTGCTTTTCGCCTCCATTAGCTATCTTCTTATGGAAGCGCATCGCTGATGCCAAAAGCTATGTCAGGGGTAAGCTGGCAAAAACTTGTGTCACTAAGCGTTGTGCCTTTGTGTCTAGATATTGCCAATCCACCTCACCAGCTTCATCAATGAGGTTCGTATCAATCTCCACTTCCTGAGTTTCAAGTTCCGTGTGTGTCGAAGTGTAGTTGATAAAACAGACTTGATAACAAAGCTCCCAAATATTGACACACACTTCCTTGCCATTGCTCTCTAGACACAGCTCATAGCCTGGGATTGGAGCCTGAACATCCCTATAAGTTGCCTTCCAATTTGTACTTTCGAGCTGTTTGCGAATCTGATCGATGATGCGGATTAAAGCTGGTTGCATCAACAGTTCAGCCTGGTGCCACGCAACCATATTTTTAAATTTGGGTTTCATAAATTAATTGAACGGTAGACCAATGAAGACAGAAAATAGTTTAAATTAACTTATACTCCAATTCCGGACTGTTTTTGATAACCCGTACCTCCTGATTCTTGATGTTGAAGTTTCCAATTGTGAGTTTCCGCCAAGTTAGAGTTGCAGCCGCTGGAACAGGAGTCCGAACACATCACGAGAGAATGAGTTTTACAGAATTGCTAGCGCTAAGGGTATGATTCCAGTTGCGCCGTTTCTTTTGGCGTTCGCGGGGACAAGCTTTGCGACTACCAAGAGTATATGGCTATTGTTATCCCCCCTAAGGTGGATTAATTTTGGAAAATCTGAGGCATTTCGGACTCTGAAAAAAGAGTTCAGTTTTTGGTGGAATTTTCTTGGCAAATCATACTCGTTATGAGTACACTATAGAAAGTAAATTCATAACGACTACAAGTTAATATCACACAGGAGCCAAATAAATGCTGAAGAACCGCGAAGGGGAAAGAGTACCTAATGTCACATTCAGAACCCGCAATGATAGTCAATGGGTTGATGTCACAAGCGATGAGCTGTTTAAGGGTAAGACTGTAATTGTCTTTTCTCTACCCGGAGCGTTTACGCCCACTTGTTCATCCACCCATGTACCGGGCTACAACGAGTTGGCGAAGACATTTAAAGAAAACGGTGTTGATGACATTATCTGTATGTCCGTCAACGACACCTTTGTGATGAATGAGTGGAAGAAAACGCAAGAGGCAGACAACATCACCTTCATTCCCGATGGTAACGGTGAATTTACCGAACAAATGGGAATGCTGGTTGACAAAGAAAGTCTGGGTTTTGGTAAGCGGTCATGGCGCTATTCTATGTTAGTCACCGACGGTGTGATCAAAAAAATGTTTATTGAGCCGGAAGTAGAAGGCGATCCGTTTGAGGTGTCTGACGCGGAAACCATGCTCAACTACATCAACCCCAATGCCGCTAAGCCCAAGTGTGTTTCACTGTTTACGAAAGTGGGCTGTCCGTTCTGCGCCCGTGCGAAGCAGTCTCTCAAGGAACGGGGCATTGATTATGAAGAAATCGTTGTGGGCAAAGATGCCACCATGCGCTCTTTACGGGCTGCTACGGGTGCAACAACGGTTCCCCAAGTATTTATTGACGGAAAACTAATCGGCGGTTCCGAAGCCCTTGAGCAATACCTAACGACTCAGGTTGGTTGAGGTGAGAAAGGGTGTGGTCATCAGTGGTTGGTTGAGACTGACACGGGGACACGGGGACGCGGGGACGCGGAGAGATTTTCTGGACATCACCAACTCGTTTTGACCGCACCCGGTGAGAAACGAAATCCCCGACTTTTCTAAAAAGTCGGGGATTTGAACCGTTATCATTACAAGATGTCGCATCGTTAATGTAGAGTGGATAGCTGCAATTCACTAACCGCTACACTATGCCTTTCACTTATTTCTCATAGAGTTCTAGCGGTAAGTTATCGGGGTCTTTAAAAAAGGTATATTTTTTACCTGTAATCTCATCAACCCTAATATCTTCGACTTCTATGCCCTTAGCTTGCAGTTGAGCTACTGATGCATGGATATCGTTCACTTCAAAAGCCAAGTGCCGCAATCCGCAGGCTTCAGGGGTACTCTGTCTTTGCGGCGGGTGAGGGAAGGAAAAAAGCTCGATGCGATCGCCTTTGGCGCTGCGCTCCGCGCAATCGCTTTCACCGACTTGTAGATCGAGTTTGTAAGACTGTCGTTCTTTTCTATAGGTTTCTTCGATAATTGGAAATCCTAAAATATCAACATAGAAGTGTTTGGATTTTTCGTAATCTGAGCAAATTATGGCTACATGATGGATTCGCATCGTTATTTCTCATCCACTACCGTCCAAATTAATAGTAGTGAAAGAGCGAGTGCCTGTTGGGGAATCAAAGTTTTGTCTTTGTTCATCATTCTTCAAGTCTGAGTCGTAAGCAGCTCCTCAATGGCTTGAGCCAGATGATTGAAACCCTGTTCTAAGTTGATGTCTCGTACCAAGCCAGAGTCCGCTAATTCTATCGCTCGCTCGTCAGTTCCTCTGCCATCCAAGGCATCGGCTATCTTATCTGCTGTTCTACCACTACCCGCAATGACAATTACCAATCGCCCTGCAATAATACTTTGAAAAGCATCTTTGAATGTAACCTCCCCGCCATTGAGCAACACGGTGACAGAGGGCGAACCATTCGCTAGCACTGTAGCAACGCGAACAATCCAAGGTGATTCATCCCCCCACTCGTTCCCAGGAATCAAGACAAAATGGGTATGGTGAGGCTCTAAGGGTGTGGCATCTTCAGGAGGAGTGAGATCGTTGGGAAGTGCCACTTTTCCCTCTGGAGCAACACCAATGAGGGGAAACGTCCCAGCGATTTGGCTACGTGCCATACCCATCAATTGCATCACACCTGCATCCGTACCCCCATCTACTACATAAGCGCCTAACTTTTCCGCAATAGGGGCTAGCACTTTGATAAACAATTGTTGGATGCGTAAGAATTCAGCTTCACTAATCTGACTGGCACCTCCCACAACGACTAAAATGGGACGCGACCCCTGAAGCCCTATCTGGTTGAGTGCAACGGATAATTCTGTGGGCACAGAGGGTCGAATGGCGGCGGCTTCACGTCCGTTCGGGAAGGTAAGTCTGAAGGGTTTTTCCATCGCTGTAGTTTGATGATGCCAGTTGAGGTGGGTGAAAACATTGTTGCAGAGATGCTATGCTCTGCGGGCTTCATCAATGATGAAAAGCCTGTTTTCTCATCCTCGTCTTTACAGAGATGGGAGCGCTTCTCCAGGAAGAATCGGCGCAATTGTCCGTACTCTCTAGGTTGTGATATTATGTCCGGCTGAATACTTACACTTTGGTGGAGATAAGTCTCGTGGGAGTTTCACGAAGCAAAGACCTGATCACGACCTATGTGCAAATGGATTACTTCAGGGCGGTTTTGTTCGTCAAGAAAATGACAATGAACTGCATCGTGCACCACATCCCGCAAGCTTTCTATATCATCAGCCTGAGTGAAAATTGACTCGCCCAAGGCTCTAGCCGTATACCCTCCATCTGGGTCATCTTCAACTAGAAATACAATTTCAGTCATACTTAATCTTTCTTGAGCTTGATCATTATACTGATTGTTACTTAAGGCCAGATAGCTATAGTGCGATCGCTCCTCTAGGAAGAATCGGGGCAATTGTCCGTACTCTCTAAGTTGTGAAGGGCAGATGAGGGGAGTGCGATCAGCCAATGGCTGATCGCACAACGGTTAGAATGCAATCAGCTAGCGTCTCCCCTCGCTTTGCTGCTTCGCACCATGCTGACGCGCATAACGTCGCTAACGCTATGACCAAAGGCAATCGTACATCAGGGTGAGGGGAATCATTGATTCGTGAAGGCAAAGTTATGACTCAGGAATTCATCGATTACGCCTTGATAAACTTGCAAAATACGGATAATTTTTAAGACTTTTATAATATATTAAATATTACTTTAATCCTCTTATATAAGACCTTGATTGTCAAGAATATTTTCATATTCATCTTGAGTAAGAGGGCAGTCAATTAGGCGAATAAAACTGGATTTATCTAGGCGACACTGCTTTGCCATTTGAGATAGTAGATTATCAGGAATATCCTTCATTTTCTTAGTATGGCTAGTTTTGGTTATTACTGCTGTTTTTTGTCCATCTTTAGTAAAATATACAAAATAGTTATGATCGCCCGATTGTTTTTTAAATCCTTTAGCTCTTAAAGAAGACTCTACTTTAGCTTTTGGGCGTGGCATTATTTACCTCTTCAATCAGGTTTAACAATTCCCTGCGTAATCTTAAAGCATCTGGGGCTAAGTTAGCTTCACTCGATTTTACATATTCATTCCACATAAATACAATCTGCTCATGAATTTCTTGAATTAGTTGCTCGCGAGTATAAGCAAAGGCATAAAGGTTAATAAGAGGTTCTTTCACGACAAAAAGCTGCTGTGATTCTTCATCCATAAAAGGTCTAAAAGTCATGCCTTCTCTAAAACGTAATCTCTGTTTACCCCAATGAATCTCTTCAAAATTCAGGGGTGTAAGATCTACTGGTTCTAGTTTGGTGACATTAATTAATTTAACAGGGTTTCCTTCTGAATCTAGATAACACAAACCCGTAGCCTGGACAAGCTTTAATTTATTTTCTAGTGCTTTTTCTTCTAATTCTAGATTATAAGTAAACCTAATTTTTCGACCTGTGGGTGGATAAGTTAAAGCTAAATTTTTACTAAAGTCAATCCCACTCAATATACCTGTCACTGTCATGACGGTATCTTCTAGTTCTAGCCAATTATTAATGTGAGCAACCGCATCACTAGTAAGCACAATTTCAGTAAGATCATTCCGTGCGAACCCCAGTTGCCAATCATCACCAGCTTTTGGAAGAAACTCTCGGGCTTCATGTAAGGCGCGAAACCTTAAGCTAGCATCTGGGAAGATGTTTTGAATAGGGGTGATATCAGTCCCATTTAAGCTATGGAGAAAACCTTCCAGATTTTCCATAATGACTGCTTGGTCTGAAGCTTGGCGATCTAGTTGCTTCAAAACTATAGGTTGGGCGTAGCTTCCAGATTGAGGCACTCTGCAACGCAAAGTGTAACGCTTCTGAATTTTCTGTGGTAGGCTGAAGCGCTGTCCTATATCGAGTTTCTCCCTTTCCGCAGCAAGGAAGTAAACAATTTTTTGTAGTCCGCTGAGAGTATTAGCCAGAAGGTTGACAGGAACTTCATAGTTCTCCATCTCCTGCCCTATCAAGCGGATAGTAGCCGTTACTTCATCGGATGCTGCTTTAGACAATATTTCACTCGCTTACGGTACTATTTTCATCTTAATTTTATGGCGTTTTTGAGAAATGTTTTACTACGTTAGAGCTGATTGGCTCTCTCCTATGTTCAGAAATTGTTTGGAGTAAGCTGGGTGGGATGAGATCTTTTGTATGTTGCAGTTGGCTGAGAGTGTTACAAAGTGAGGTGTATTTAGTGTTTATAAGATATCGTTTTGCTGTGTCTAGTTGCTCATTATGCCTTGTTTCTGAAACACGTCAAACTTACCGCCAGAAGCACCTACTTTACTCCCCTATCCCATCGCGTTGCCTCAAGCCAACAACTCATCTACCGTCACACTAAAACCCAGCAATACCTTTTGAGTGCTAACCACCTCACCAGCTTTAAACCCCACTATCTGATTTTGAGTCATCACCAAAACTAAACGACTTGAGGGAAACACTAACCAGACTTCCTCGCAACCCGACTGTAAATATTCTTGAGCTTTGAGAAACACGTCCTCAGCAATATCAGTGGGAGAAACTATCTCCGCAATTAGCGGAAAACTCTGTGGCAATATATCTGCCTTGCCAAACTGCGCGACGAGTTCAGGCGTAAGATAGGCAACATCTGGACGCCGCCCTTGTTTCTTCGTGCGGCAAGGTACGTCAGTATAGACTTTTCCTCCTTGTCCACTGGAGATTGTGTA
>DATNQL010000935.1:0-4341 GCA_036704025.1 Stenomitos sp. | reverse complement strand
GATAAGCCAGCTCTTCCAATAATCTTATTTTGCTTTGAATCCTCTCTTCGGATTGATAGGGAGCGTGGAGTGTCCAGTTTCTTAATAGAGAATCGACGGTTTTTTGATAAACTTGGCAGCGTCTTGTGGGTAGTGCTTCTGCTTTCTCTTGATAAAGGCTACACAGAAGATATAAAAGGCGTGGATTTTGAGCCAATCCTCGGATTTGAGGTTTATCTTGTAATTCTTGAATCAGTCCTGAAGCTGAAGCTGATTGATCCTGAAGTGAACCAACCGAATTCTGAAACCAAAGTTCAATATACTGTTCAATTTGCCTGGGACTCAGTGGAACGATTTCCACTTCTTTCGCACCGTTCAAGAAAGCTCCGCCATAACCGACAATTCGAGATGTGCAAATCATTGAACAGGGATAGATCTGAGCGAATTGATTAATTTTCTCTGACAAGTGATTCCGCTTAGCTTTGGGTACTTCATCCAAAGCGTTTAACAGTAATAGACACTTGCCCGTAATTAATTTCTCCTCTAATAAATGAGCAATTTTTTCCCACGTTTTTGGATAATCCCTTCGGATCAGGATTGGAATAGCGTCGATAATTTCTTCGGCCTCCTCATCTAAATCCGCCAGCCTCATAAAGAGCGGAAAAATAACATCATCGACATTGATTTGATTCGCTAGAAGCTTCTGTCTTTCCTCTTGTGCCGTTGAGGCAGCTTCCATTCTTAATAATGCACTTTTCCCCATTCCTGGGTCAGCGAGAACCATGATTCTCGGGTGCTGTTTCCTGACCTTTTCCCAAAGCACTTGAGGTCGGTGTAATTCTACCTCAATCCCTGGGCTGTCATAATTATGTTTGAGAGTCCAAGCATGTTTGATGTCTGCGTCTGATTCCCCATATCCCCAAAAGGTTTCAACTTGATGTTGATATTTTCGTTCGAGTGTAACTTGAATGGGAATATATAAGTTTTGCCGAACCACTTTCTGGGTAGAATGTAACAATTGTTTGTATTTAAAGTGGTCTTCAATATCTTCCAGAAATTCACAGACCGCTTGTTGCTGAGCCGCAAAGTTTGCTCGGTCTACTTCTTCTGTATCGCAACCGTAATGACTCGTCATGGTACATCCCCTTGTTAGTCAAACGCTCTCCTAAGATTAGGGGGAGTCAAAGGCCATTCTGAGTAGAAAAGTTTGGATGGTTCAGGTAATCACGCAATTCGATGGTAGCCAATCGTAGCTCTTCAGCTTTCAATGACTCAGTCTGGCACTCATCATCATGTTTGACCCATTGCCGCCAATTCCGGAGAGTCGGTTACAGTGCTTGATTAAGCTTAGATGATGATATTAAATTATATCATTGTATTCGTCTCTGAATTGTGGATTAAGTCACTCAAATTCACATTTGATTGTTAGGGTTATCTTATGTTTATGTAATTGCTCCGAAAAAGTTTTTTAACAAACGATCACAATTGATAAACGCGATATTAGCTGAATAAACCCAAATGCTCCTGCAACGCTCGCCGCATAATATCGACAGGTGGCGTTTGTTCGACCCAAATTTTCAAAGCAGCAGCTCCTTGCTGTACGAGCATTTCTAACCCATCGATCGCAACGGCACCTTGTTCTTTGGCTTGCTGCAAAAACTGCGTGGGGTTGGGGGTGTAAATTAAGTCGTAGGCGATCGCACCGGGCTGTAACCACTGCATCGCGGCTGCATCGAGAGGAGACTGCTCAACGTTAGGATACATCCCGACAGGCGTGCTATTAACCACCAAATCCGCTTGAGGCAATAGTTGCGGTAATTCTTCCCACCGATGGATGTTGAGCGTGATGGGTAGGGGTGCATTTGCCCAACTTTGTTGGAATTGGCTTAACTTTTGCACATTGCGCCCCACAATGTGAATCTCCGTACAACCGAGCTGAGTACAACCCACCACGACCGCTCGTGCCGCCCCACCATGCCCTAAAATGACGGGGGTGGTTTGACTCCAATCTCGATTCAAGGCTTGCAAGGGTGCAACAAAGCCTTCCACATCCGTATTAGTACCATTCCATCCCTGTTCTGTCCGCCAAACCGTATTGACGGCTCCAGTTAGTTTAGCGATCGCAGAAACCTCTGACAACAGAGAAATGATCGATTGCTTGTGAGGAATGGTAACGCTAAATCCCTGTACGCCAATAGCCGCAAAACCTGCGATCGCAACGCCTAAATCCGCTGTTTTAATCGGGAAGGGGAGGTAGATGTAATCCACTCCCATGTGAGCAATAGCCGCATTGTGCATCACAGGGGAAAGGGAATGCTCAATGGGGTCGCCAATTACTCCTAAAAGTCTAGTTTTACCTGTAATTTGTGACATCGAATCCGTTGCAATTAATGTTCGTAACCCGCTTTTTCTACCGGCTTTTCTCGCCCAGCCGTAAATTCTGTCACGTTCGGCATCGAACTTAGAGAGATTTGGCCCGTGAGCGTTTCTCCCTGCACAATGCCTTGAATCTTAACAGATAGGGGTTGCACCGACGCATCGGCTTGGCTAACGGCATGATTACAGTTGGGAACCCACGGGATGGGGCCTGATAAACTCAGCGTTGGATGACTCAACTGTCCATTTAGAGAGGGTTTCTCCGCCGCCAGCGTTTCTAACTGAGTATTTTTTTGAGCAGGCAGTAAAGACCCGTTTAGGTAAATCCCAGATTGCTGAATGTTTAATAATAGGGCCTCCGCTTTCAGACATCCAGGCAAGTTTTGAGCATTGATGCGATAGTGACCATCCATTTTAGGAGGTGCTTTCAAGTTAACTTCACCATAGGCACTGACGCCATTAAACAACAGCACAACCGAACCAATTGCCACAGCATAAAATGACAAGGACTTTAAACTAAAATGACTCATTAGGCTCTAACTCCAGACTCGTTTTTGCCACTCGATGCATCACCCTTGGTGCCAGAAAGCACGGAGGCAAGGTGAGAGGTAACCTGAGAATAACGGCGGGTAATTAAGAGTGAGGAACGACATTCGATCGCCAATTCATCGGTATACCGCCCCAAGGTTTGACGCTCAATCCCCCAAGCGCGACTGGTGCCAGCAATGGTAAGGTCAACCAAACCCGATGCCTCGACAACCGCTTGGATGGGCTGTGGTGCATCAACAATCTGGATATCAATGCGATCGCGCACATTCGTGGGTAGTTGCTCCATCAGGGCGCGAAATTCGTTACTTAACCCCCTAAAATCATCGTTTCCTTGCACTACACCCAAAACAGTGAGAGTGCGCTCCTCCCCATTCACCAGCAGTCTGAGAGCGATTTCTAATCCCAAATCATCATGGATATTAGCGGCGTAAGGCACCAAAATTCTTTGCAGTTGCTCCCGCCCTCGCTCTACATATACCGCCACATCCACCGGCGCACTCGAAAGAATTTGACCCACTCGCCCCCCCAAGCGGTTACTACTAAAAGCAGGGCGGTGCCAACCCAGCAAAATCAAATTCGCTCGGTCGAGTCGAGCAATCTCTGCGGTTGCCCTTGCCACATCGCCGGCAATACGAATGATCGGATGCACTAGCTCACGATTTTCCGGAGGCTCTAAGCTTTGAATCAATTCATCCAAGCGATCGCGGCGTTCTTGAATCAAGCGATCAGCTTCAATGGGCGTGCTTTCAAAAAGATAGTCTTCTTCTAATTGAATCAGACTGAGTGGATGAACGACTGCCGCTGGTGATCGAGTACCCGCAATAGCCACAGCGAGTTGCAATAATCCTTTCTGAGTACTGGGATTGGCAACGGGTACCAGAATTCGATAAGTGGGTTCAACGGTATCCGAACTCGTTTCGATCGCCGATTCTGGCTCCGTTACATCCAAGCGGATTAGCCGTTTAGGATAAGTCCACTCCAACAGAGGCGCAGTCATCACCGTCGTCACCAAAGCCATAATTACCAGCATGGTGAACAGCAAAGGTGAAATCACGCCCAAACTCAAACCAATATTGAGCACAATGAGTTCAGTCAAACCACGAGTATTCATCAACCAACCCAGGGCAGAAGCTTCGCGGTTTTCGATGCCACAGACACGAGCGGCGACATAGGTACCAACATACTTGCCAATAATCGCTACTGCCACCACCGAGGCACAAAGCAGCCATAGTTCAGGACGGTTCAGTAAACCAATCTGCGTGCGTAGACCACTATACGCAAAAAAGATCGGCAGGAGAAAGGTCAGGACAAAGTCTTCGGTTTTCTGGGCTAACTCTCGCACCAAACCGGGATTTTTGGGCATCACGGCTCCGAGTAAGAACGCCCCAAAGATTAAGTGAATCCCGATCAGCTCGGTAATCAGAGCGGAAGCCACGA
>DATNQL010000934.1:0-9936 GCA_036704025.1 Stenomitos sp. | reverse complement strand
TATGCGGTGAATTATTCCCAGTTCACAGAAGCGTTAAATAAGTACCCGCCACAGAATCTCACGCTGATGAAAGCGGAGGAAATGCACTCAGCAATTGAGCGTCCAGCCCAGAAATTGGGGGTACAACTGGAAGATGGACTGACACAGCTCATTCTTAAGGATGTGAAGCAGGAACCGGGAAACCTGCCGTTGCTGGAGTTTGCGCTGACGCAACTATGGGCAAAGCAGAGTCGGGGACAATTGACTCATCAGGCATATTCAGAGATTGGGGGAGTGGCAAAAGCACTGAGCAATCATGCCGAAGCCGTTTATAGCAAGCTGAGTGAGGAAGAGCAGAAACAAGCACAACGGATTTTTTTACAGTTAGTTCGTCCAGGGGAAGGAACGGAAGATACTCGACGGGTAGCAACTCGTGGCGAGGTGGGTGAGGAATATTGGGAGTTGATACAGCGCAAAGATGGGTTAGCAGATGCCCGTTTGGTGGTGACGGGACGCAATGAGGCGACAGGGGCAGAAACGGTTGAGGTTGTGCATGAAGCTTTGATTCGGAAATGGCAAAGTTTGCAGGAGTGGATAGAAAATGACCGAGCTTTTCTTACTTGGCGAGTTCATCTGCGGATGCAGATGAAGCAATGGATTTCTGCGATTAAAGATGAAGGGGCATTATTACGGGGCAAACCGCTGGTTATTGCTGAAGATTGGTTACAAAAGCGCGATGCTGACTTGAGCAATGAGCGGGAGTATATAGAGCAAAGTTTGGAACTGCGGAAACAAGAGCAAGAGGAACAGAAACGCAGGAGGCGGTTTATTACTTTTGGGTTGATGGGTTTCTCGGTGTTTGCTCTGTCGTTGGCGGGAGTTGCGGGGTGGCAATGGCAAAAGTCTGAACAACAGCGTAGGACTACGGAGGTTGAAAGATCATCTTTGAATGCTTTGCAAAAAGTTGAGAACGCACCTATCGATGCTTTAGTGCTAGCTATGGAGAGCGGAAAAAACCTGAAAGATATAGTCAAAGATCGCCCCACCGAAGAATATCCCACAGTGAGTCCACTGTTAGCCTTACAGACCATTCTCGATAACATTTATCTAAAAATTCAGTTCTACACCAAGCAAAAAGGTATCAATAGCGTCATTTTTGACGAGAATAAACAGCAAATTATTACAGCTGGAGAAGATGGCACGGTCAGGCTGTTGGATCTCAATGGCAAGGAAGCATTAAAAATTAATGCTCATCAGGACAGTGTAAAAAGTAAAAATGGTGTGAAAAGTGTTAGATTTCTAAATAAAAATACATTGGTTACAGGTGGCAAGGATGGAACAGCCAAGCTGTGGGATCTTTCCTCTCAGCCGCCGAAGTTGTTACAAAAATTTCAGCACTGCAACTCACAAAATAAAACACAATGTGGTGTCAACAATGTCCGAACTCCCAATCGCAATTCTGAGATTATTGCTACATCTGGAGATGATGGCAGACTGATACTGTGGAATCTCCAGGGGCGAAAGTTGTCAGAAAAAGTTCAAGCTCATCAGGGTAGTATCGAAAGCATCAATTTCAGCCCAGATAACAGGCTAATTGCTACGGCTGGAAAGGATGGCGTGGCAAAGCTTTGGCAATTAAATGGTAATCAGATCACTCCGACGCCAGTGGCAACATTTCAGGGTCATCAAGGTAGTGTCTACAGCGTCTTCTTTAGCTACAAAAAGGACTTCTTGGCTACAGCTGGAGAAGACGGCATTGTCATTCTATGGGATTTTAATGGAAAGCAGTTGCAAAAATTTAATGCTGATATTGTCAGCGTTAAAGCCGTTCGTGTTAGTGAGGACGACAAACTCCTGGCTACAGCTAGTATTAACGGCACAGTAAGACTATGGAGCCTTGACATTAACAACAATTATAAAGTCACACCTCTAGAAGAATTCAAAGGTCATCAAGGCAGGATAGAAAGCATCCGTTTTAGCAAAGATGGTAAGACACTTGTTTCATCTGGTGCCGATGATGGCATGGTAAAGATTTGGACAGTCCCAGAAAAGAAGTTTATACAATTAAAAGGGCATGAGGACAGTATCAAGAGTGTTCGTTTTAGCCCAAATGGCGATCTAATTGCTACAGGTGGCGAGGATGGTCGAGTCATCATTTGGGATCGCAATGGATTGCATTTGAACACATTCAAGCGTGATAGCAAGAAGGTCAATAGTGTCCGTTTTAGCCCGGATGGCAAATCAATTGCTACAGGTGGAGATGATGGCTACGTCAGGCTGTGGGATCTCAATACTAACAAGCTGTTGAAAGAATTCAACGCTCATCAGGGCAGTATCAAGAGTGTAAATTTTAGCAACAAGGATAAGGATAAGGATGGGGAACTCCTGGCGACAGGTGGCCAAGATGGCCAAGTCAAGCTGTGGAACCGCAATGGAGATCTTTTAAAGACATTCAAGTCAAAGGCAGAGGCTGTCGAAAATCCAAAGGCAAAACCAAAGGCTGTCGAAAGTGTCAGGTTTAGCCGAGATAACACAAGACTTGTGGCGGTTGGAGAGGATGGTATGGCATTGCTATGGGACATGGATAATCCAGAGCATCCGAAGGAACTTAAGCGTCATCAGGGCACTATCTATGGTGTTAGTTTTAGCTCGGATGGTAAGGAAGTTTTTACAGCTGGGGATGATGGCATGATCAGGCAATGGGATCTCAATGGCACAGAGTTGCCAGGCGTTAAAGCTTATCAGAATAGTGTCAGAAATATCAGTTTCAGCAGAAATAGCAACCTCCTTGCTACAGTTGGAGCTGGTGGAACAGTAAAGCTGTGGACTTCCTCAGGACAACAACTCGCAGAATTTCTGGGTCATCAGGGCATTGTCAATAGTGCTGCTTTTAGCGAAGATGGCAAATGGCTGGCTACAGCCGGAGATGATCACACGGCAATAGTCTGGCGTGTTAGAAATTTAGATGAATTGCTGACGGAAGGCTGCGATAGGCTCAAATATTACCTTTCTACTCACAAAGAGCAAAAAGACAAAGAACTGAAGGATTTTTGTGACTCTAAAGAAGGAAAAAATCCCCAAAAACATGAATAATATCTCGACAGCAATATGACAGTTACTTTTAAATGTAGAAGTCATGCTTCTGGAGAACTGTAGCGCGATCGCATATTAGCGCGAATTTGTGCCATGGCAGTTGCACCATCAACCACTTCACCGCGTTGGGAGGCTTCCCAGCCAATCAGCGCATCCTGTTGGAGTTCTTGTAGTCGTCCTTGGTATATGTCTTGCTGTTGTTCAAGGAGTTTGACACCTGCAAGAATGACTTCAATCGCACTATTGTATTTGCCACTTGTGAGTTGGCGCTGCACAAGGGCTTCAACTTCAGGTGGTAGGACAATTTGCATGGCGTCGGCACTTCAGTAGCGTTGACTCTATTGTAGGCGATTGGGCTTTGGCAGTTCGCAGGAGAGACAATCGCTTGGAAAAACTTTAGTTCATTGATGTGTTAGTGACTTTTGCACCCGAAGCCAAACGAGGCTTGACTGAAACCCTACAAATGCAAGACGAATTGAAAGCGATGTTTCATAGAGAAGTTGATTTCATCGTCAAGACAGCCTTGGAAAAAAGCCAGAATTGGTTGCGACGCCAAACAATTTTAGATTCAGCACAAGTGATTTATGCCACGCGATAACGAATTCTCTAAAACTCATAATTCTAAGCTCGAATTTATGATGAATCGCCTTGGAAAAATGCGATCGCAATTGAATTTATAAAACTGGGAACAGAACTTTTCACCCAAGAAACCCGCGCCATACCACCTCAGTGGTTGGCGCGAGAAGTCGATCATCAAGCTAAGGTTAGACCTGTGGCAGGAGTGGCAGAGGGAACATTAACCGGAGACACCTCAGTTCCCCAAGGACTAGGCAGTTGTGCTGACCACAGCCGTTCGTCCAGAATTGACTGCGCCAGTAAGCGGCGGTAAAGGTTACTCAACTCAATGGCGACTCCACTCCAGCTAAAATTCTGACGCACTCGAACAGACGCTTGCTCTTTCAGTTGGGTCGCCCACAATTCATCGGTTAAGATCCGATCAATCGCCGCCGCAAAAGCCGCCGTATCCTGAGCAGGAACGAGCAACCCGGTTTCCTCCGGGATCACCGTAAACCTCAATCCTCCGACATCTGAGGCCACCACCGGCGTACCACAAGCCATTGCCTCGATCGCCACCAGTCCAAACGGCTCATAATGGCTGGGGATCACGCAAACATCGGCGGCGGCGTAGTACAGGGGCAGCACATCGTGACCCAAACGCCCGGAAAAAAGCGTTTGTTGGGTCAGCCCAACCTCTTGTACAATTTGCTCAATTCGTTGGCGTTCTTGTCCATCTTCCAGTTCGGCATCACTGCCGCCAGCCATCACCAAGCGAACATTTCCTGTTGCTCTCGCCTCCGACATTGCCACAGCGCGCACCAGTGTTTCAATACCTTTGCAAGGGTCAAATCGTCCCACATACAGAATAATCTGCTCCGTTGGATCGAGACTTAACTGTTCTCTAGCCTCCATTTTTGGGATGATGCGGAAATTCTCCAAGTCAGTCCCGCAAGGAACCACTTCGATGCAACCCTGCTCAGAAACGAGGGATTGCAAGGTTTCCCGCTCTTGAGGACTCGTCGCCACCACACAACTGGCTTGCTCCAAAATCTGCCGTTCAACCGCCAAGCGTGTCTGGTGCAGAGGCGATCGCACCGCAACCGCTTTGTATTTGACGGCTCCCAGTGAATGATAGGTGTGAATCAGTTGAATATTGCTCGATGCTTGCAGTTGCAAGCCAACCCAAGCAGAAAGCCAATAATTCGTATGAATTAAGGGATAGTTGGTGCCTTCTTTACTCTGAAATTTTTGGAATGCCTCCACAAATTGGGGCATGTATTCAAACAACTCCTGTCGCGGAATGAAGGCTTGAGGTCCGGCGACTAAGCGAATCATGCGACAGTGGGGGGAATGCTGCACAATTGGCTCATCATCTGGATGAGTTTTGCGGGTGAAGATATCCACCTGCCACCCTAGTTTCGCCAGAGCCTCGCCCACTTGGCGCACGTAAACATTTTGACCGCCGGCTTCTTGTGCACCGACTTCAGTCGCGACGTCACCATGAGCCAAGATTATAGCAATGGGCTGCCTACTCGGAATAGCTGGACGGGCAGAGTGTAAAGGTGAGGTGCTACTCTCGCCTTGAGTGATGCCAACAGGCGCAAGAGAGTCCTGATGTTTGTTCAACATTAAAGAACGTTCCTCTGGCTGTGCGATTTCCTTCTGCGGTGCCTCTTGGGTAATCGGCTGCCCATCCAGATGTGACATACTTTTTATCTCCGACACGAGGAATGAATGTTTCCAATGTTTTAACCCGCTTATGAGCCACTCCGCTAGGACAGACTAATATCGTTTCTCCTTAAGCCCCTCACGGACGCGATCGCATCCGTTATGTAATGAAAGAAACAAAATTCCCAAAATCCTTGATTAATATGGGTTGGCGGATTTGTTTCTTAAGAGTTGGCTACAGAGGATGGACACCCAGACGCGGGGACGCGGGGACACGGAGATTGATTTGTAGCAAACATTTCGGTATTTGATATAAGGATATACTCTCTGTTCCACTTCACTTGTAGTATACCCAGTAAACGCTCAGGAAAGATTGTCTGAATTCAACTCAGGGCAATCTTTTTGGCGATTTTGACTAACCTAACTTTGGTTGAATTGTGAGCTTCCAGTCCTGATGTGGCTAAAGGACATCCGCAAACGCTGGACGGAGTCGCTGATAGCACCAGAATCCAAACCAAAAAACAATCAAAGAAATTGCTGAAGCAATTCCCCATTCTCCCCAATGTTTAACTTCTCCAATTAATATCAGATCGCGATAAATTTCTGAGATCGCAGCTAGAGGATTCAACCAAAAAACCCAACCCCGAAAGGCTTCTGGAATGACAGAAGCTGGATAGACAATGGGGGTGAGATAAAACCAAAGATTTAAAACGACTCCCAGTGTCTGAGGGATATCACGCAAAAATACAGTTAACCCGGCGACAAGATATCCCAATCCCACCGTCAAAAACAACTGGGGCAACCAAATGAGCGGCAACAGAGCCAACGTAAAATTTAAGGTATGGGACGATATTGCCACCAACACAATTAACGCGGCTAAGCCAAAAGCGCTCTCAATAAATGTCGATAAAATCGGTACTAAGGGTAACAAAGCTAGTGGAAATACGACCTTCTTGACCAAATTGGGCTGGCTGATCACCGAACTCGCTGACTGCACCAATCCCCCTGTAAAGGCGATCCAAGGAAGCAAGCCGGCAAATAACCAGAAGCCGAAGATAACGCTGTTATCTTCTGGCAATCCCTTCAGGTTTAACTTCACTTTCAAGACAATCGAGAATACATAGGTGTAAATCAGTAATTGTGATAACTGATTCAATAAAGGCCACAAATTGCCGAGAACTGACCCTTTGTACCTTGCCTCTAAATCGCGCCGCACTAAAGCCCGCAGCAAGTCAAACTTTGTCCACCACTGCTCATTGAGGGTCAGCCAATGCCTAACCTTTGTAACTTTACGGACAAGTATTTTGACTTCTTTGAGTAACAATCGCATTTTCGCTCACAACCACCACACCACACCACTTATCACCCTTGAAGTTGAGTTAAACAGTAGAGTTCCCACTGCTTCTTGTTCTCAATTGTTGGGAGACATATTACTTGTTTTAAGTTTAAGGGTTGAGTCGCGATTCACGGTGATACGGGATAGGGTCAAGCTTCCCTGTGTCATGTTTCTCCAGGCAGTCCCGATGAAAAAAATTCACCGCCATGAATGAAAATAGTCCTCCCTTACACCCTACACCCCACTTTCAAGTCAGAAATAGGATCAATAAGGAATAAGCTGTTATGCATTTAATTTGTATACCTTCACACCCCACACCCTACACCCCACACCCCTTTCAAAAATTTTTATATCCAATTTAGATGCGCCGCAGCTTAACAAAGAAGACCGTTGAGTTCACTCTATCCCATGCCGTGTTGTGGCTATCTGGGAGCAAAATGGTCAGCCGGGACAGGGTGTGGTCATCAGTGGTTGGTTGAGACTGACACTCCAGACATGGGGACGCACAGAAAGTTTCTGGACATCACCAACGGGTTTTGACGGCACCCGTCGGGACAAACACTTTAAAATCTCCACCTTATTGTAAAGCCCCTGATTCCGCTACACTGTGGAATGGTTCATCGTAACGGAAACGATAATGGAGATCGGGCAAAAAGTAAAAGTCTATCGCCTGAGAGATCGGGTGTCTCCGGCGACTGTGAGTAAACTAGGGAAAGTCGGCACCATCCAAGATTTCAAAATGACGGATGGTAGCGGCGTTGGCGTCGTTGTTAAATTTGACGACAACTACACAACCTGGTTTTTTGAAGACGAACTCAAACCCGTAGCCAATTAACAATGTCCCTGATCCTTACCTTCTTGGGCAAAGGCGGCACCGGTCGCACGACAATTGCGATCGCAGCCGCCAAAAAGCTGTCCAGCCTCGGTCAACGTGTCCTTTTAGTCGGACAAGACCCAGGCCCCGCCTTCGGGCTTTTACTAGGAGTACCCACCAGTCCCGACCCTCAAGAAATTGGCGCTAACCTCAAAGTCGTACAGTTACACAGTACATTGCTGCTGGAACGAGCTTGGGAAGAGGTCAAAAACCTAGAAGCCCAGTATTTGCGATCGCCCACTCTGAAAAATGTCTTTGGTCAAGAACTGGGCATTTTACCGGGTATGGACACGGCCTTGGCGCTGAACGCGATTCGGGAGTATGACAAAAGCGGTAAATATGATGTGATTATCTACGACGGTAGTGGTGACCAAGCTACCTTAAGGATGCTGGGAATGCCAGAAGTTTTAAGCTGGTACCTCCGTCGATTCCGGAAAGTGGTAGAAGATTCCGACGTTTGGAAATCCTTATCGCCTTTCATCCAACCCGTCACCAGCGCCGTCTTAAATGTTTCCTGGACTGGAGAAAGTTTTGCCAAAGAACCCACCCAGCAGGCAAATACGATACTCGAACAGGGAACAGCCGCGATTGCTGACCCCAATCGTGTTGCGGCCTACTTAGTCACCAGTGGTGATACAGCAGCCCTGGCTACGGCTAAATACCTCTGGGGCAGTTCCCAGCAAGTGGGTCTTACGGTCGGCGGTGTGCTACTCAACCAAATCCCCGCGACGGAACCTTTAGCGGCTGAATTTGCACCCTTGGACATCAGCGCCCTTCCCAAGCTGTCCTCTAGCGATGAGTGGGAACCCTTAATCGAAGCCCTGCCCGATTTCAAACAGGCTTCACAGGTACCCCGACCCATCACCATCGATATTCCGGGTCGTCAAGTCCAATTATTCTTGCCCGGTTTTGACAAAAAGCAAGTCAAACTCACCCAATATGGCCCAGAAGTCACCATTGAAGCCGGGGATCAACGGCGTAACATCGTGCTGCCCCCGCCATTAAGTGGTCAATCGGTCAAGGGTGCTAAATTCCAAAATAGTTATTTGACAATATCGTTTTAGTGAAGGACTAATGGCGAATGACAAGTGACAACTCGGTCGAACGTAGCGCCAAAACTCGGCAGCTACTGGGGATGAAAGGTGCTGCCCCAGGTGAAACCTCGATTTGGAAAATTCGCCTCCAGTTAATGAAGCCGATTACCTGGATTCCTCTAATCTGGGGTGTTGTCTGCGGTGCGGCTTCTTCGGGTGGGTATAGCTGGACGCTGGAAGACATTCTCAAAGCAGCCGCTTGTATGTTGCTTTCCGGGCCTCTGATGGCGGGTTATACGCAAACCCTGAATGACTTTTATGACCGCGAAATCGACGCGATTAATGAGCCTTATCGCCCTATCCCTTCCGGTGCCATTTCCATCCCCCAGGTGGTTACCCAAATCTTGGTACTCCTATTAGCAGGGATTGGGATTGCCTACCTCTTAGACCTTTGGGCGGGTCATGAATTTCCGAACCTCACTTGTTTAACGTTGGGGGGTGCCTTTATTGCGTATATTTACTCCGCCCCACCCTTGAAACTGAAAAAGAACGGCTGGCTAGGGAATTATGCCCTTGGTTCTAGTTACATTGCTCTTCCTTGGTGGGCGGGTCATGCGTTGTTTGGTCAGCTCAATTGGACAATTGTCGTTTTAACTTTGTTCTATAGTCTTGCGGGATTAGGGATTGCTGTCGTCAATGACTTTAAGAGTGTAGAAGGCGATCGCCAACTCGGTTTAAAATCACTCCCAGTCATGTTCGGTATTGGCACAGCCGCTTGGATTTGTGTTCTGATGATTGATATCTTCCAAGCTGGAATTGCAGGTTATTTAATCAGCATCCACCAAAATCTCTATGCGGCAATTTTGTTGTTGTTAATTATTCCTCAAATCACGTTCCAGGATATGTACTTCCTACGTGACCCCTTAAAAAATGACGTGAAGTATCAAGCCAGTGCTCAACCCTTTTTAGTATTGGGAATGTTAGTTGCTGGTTTAGCCCTCGGTCATGCTGTTATTTAGGGAGTAGGAAAACTCTGAAGAACCGAACAGAGGAATGGCTGAATATCAATCCTGAACCAGAAATCCCCTGACTAGACGTTAGGGGATTGTCAAACTTTCTATTTATTTCAGTCGCTTTGCACTACGGTCGCTCTAGCCTTCTCCTCGCAGCCTCAAGACCGGCTTGGTAGCCTTGATCGTAAACCTCTTTATAGCCTCGATCATAAGTATCTTTGCAATTATTTCCGGTCGAACTACTAGAGCGTCGGTCCAGTAATCGCAATTGGGGGTTAGCATGACCTTGAGGGTTGACACAACAGTTGTGAGCTACCCGATTGAATGAAGTTTTGCAAAGCATTTCTCATTGAAGTCCAACAGGAAAAAACCTCATGCATC
>DATNQL010000933.1:0-21321 GCA_036704025.1 Stenomitos sp. | reverse complement strand
ACTGAAAGATTTTCTTGTTTTCATCCAATTTAAAATCCGAAGAAATTCTCGAACATTCCCCTCAATAGTCGTGTCGTTTCTTTTGAGTTTATTTCGGGAAAATTTGACAAAACTTTCAATTTCTTGTTCTAGTTCTCTGTTGGCTAATACCAACTCTGGAGTAGCTGAATCAAGAGGAATTGATAGCAGGGCAATCGACAGTTTTTTGGTTGGTTTTTGGAGGAGTATTTCTAGTATTTGCTTTTTAGCCCTTTTGATGGCGCTATTTGTTGGCTTCTCTATTGCCACAAAATCTTCAGGCATTCCCAATTGCTGAAATTTCCCAGGTTCTCCTTCACGGGTGTAGGTAGTCCCATTATCATCTTGGAGATTTACTCTGGTGTGACGGAAAACGATAATCTCATTGTCTTTTTCCAATTCAGATCCGTTGAGCATTCCGTGCGTCTCAGCCCAACTTACCAGGGACTTTACAACATATTTTATATTGTACTTTTTGCTACCTTGTACTTTTTCCTGTTCCAAGTATCGCTCTAGCTTTTCTCCCAAGTCGCACAAAATAGATAAACTCTTTTGACCTAAGAAACTTAAAGCGTCCTCTTTTTCTTGAGGAGTTGCTCTAAGGCTTTTAGGACTTTTGCCTCCAAGTGATGGAACTACATATCTAGTTAAGATTGTAACGAGCTTTCCATCTGCTAGCTTTGGATTATAATTCAAAAAAAGCTCAATCAGCTCTCTTATATTTTTAGGTGGCTTGTCAAATATTGGCTCTTCAGATATTACCAAATTTTTGTTTTGCTTAATGCTTCTAAAACCTGGAGTTTTGATCATTTTTTTCGCGCTTTTATCTCAGATAAGATTTGTTGATTTTTGGGGTTTATGTACAAGAATAAAGCTCTGTTCGTTACAAGATATTTTATCAAACTTATCTGAGAAAAACAACCTTAAAAATACACCCCTGATTTTGATATGAACGGAGAGGATACGTCAACGCTTGAGATGACAATATGTTTTGACGACGTAAGATTACTAAATGCTGTTTGATAGTTTCCCCTTCCTATGATTATTGCAAATTCCTCAAGCTCTTGCATAATAAAGCTTTGCAGCTTTCTAGCTAACAATTCTTAGCTACTTTTTCTCTCTGTTTAGTTCTTAAGTAGCTGTTGTTATTATTGGCGCAAATTTTGCTGTTATCACAAAATCTCAGATAAGAAGCCTCAGATAGCTTATCTGAGATTTTTTTGGCTGTTTATGCGTAAAAACAGACGTTGTTACAGGATTTACTTTCGGCGATTCTAGCAATCTCAGATAAGTTTCAGAGAAGAAAATTTTGGCATTGTGGTACTCGATAAGTTTGTATTGCTTTCGTCAAAGGAAGTAAGCTTGAGATGTTTAAGGTGAAAGTCTATAAAACGCGCTTATGAAAGGAAAAAAGCAAAAACACAAGGGTATCGCGTGTAGGCGTGGACAGCCCATTTTTTATAATGAGTTGAAAAAGCCTCGAAATTTTTCATTAACTGACACCGCTGTCAAAAATCTCAAAACTATTAGTCAACAAGCCGAGACTTCCTCGCTTTCGGAAACTTTAGAACAAATTCTTAGAGGCAAGCTAAACCCACAGGACTACTTATCTTCAGGAAATGGTGAGAACAAACTTGATTAATAATGCACTGGCACAGCTCAGAATAATACAAATTACTGCTGCTAACACTAACCGTATCAGTGCTTCCCCAGCGGCACAGAACTCTGTCCAAAAAGGTCTGGAACTGGCAAAAGAATTTGAGCAGCGCCTCGATATCGAAATTCCAGCGATCGCCACAGCTCTCGTCAACGGCAAAACGCTGAGTAAATCCCAGCTTGAAGAAATCGTCTGCATATTCGAGGAGAAAGGGTGGAACTCCCCAAAAACCTTGAGGGAAGGTTGGATGAACCGCGAGCATCCTTCCGCAGACTGGATCGAGTGCCTACTTCACGGCGGCTCATCTCAATGGGCAATCGAGCTACTCCACGAGTTGGAACACCCCACAGAAATTAGCGAAAACGCCATGACGCCCTATGAGAAGGTTTTCAGCCGTCAATCAACCGACAAGTGTTGAGGCTCAAAGCTGTCTGGAGTGTCCCATCCTTCATGAGGGGAAGTAACGAAGCTGACATAAAGTGCCAAATTTACCTCAATTCCTTACAAAGCAGGGTTTTCAGTCTTTGCGGAACGGGATGGAAAACTTTGCTTTCTTTGATACCAACCCGGCAAAGTTGTTTACCTGCTTACAGGCTACGCTAGCTTGAGATTATTAGGTTTTGTGATAATTTTGCATCGCTTTCAAAGATGTGATAAAATTGCTAAAAAACAGGGGAAATGACGGCTTGATCGCCACAAAAGTTGTCAAAAAATGCCCTAAATAAAAAGATAGAGCCTGTTGTTCACTTTTGGCAATGGGCTAGCTTTTTGCTGCTTTTTTTTAGATGAAAGGCGCTTGCCCCGACTTGATGACGGGCAGGGCGATCACAAAGAATCATGAATTTAGGACGGCATCAACCCGTAACGTTGGAGGCGTTTTCGGTTGTACAGTAGGGCTTGCTGCACAAGCCGGAAATCCATAGCCATCAATACTTTGAGCGGCAGTGACGGTTGTTCAGCTCCCCGGAAATCAGGTAAAATCCGACAAAACCCTTGTACCTGCACCAAGGAAAATGTACCGAAAACTTGACTCACCCCCTACCCCAGCGTCCAAGTTTGAGTTACCGTTTGAGGGGAAATTATCACAAGACAATCGGTGGGTAATCATGGCGAACCTGATACCCTGGGAGGAATTTGAAGAGGATTACGCCAAAAACTTTGCCTGCGATATAGGGGCACCCGCCTTACCATTTCGGATGGCATTGGGTTCATTAATAATCAAAGAAAGATTAGGAATAAGTGATCGAGAAACAGTAGAACAAATAAAAGAAAACCCCTATTTACAATACTTTATAGGTCAAACCTATTACAGCAACGTAGCGCCTTATGATGCCTCCCTATTGGTGAGATTTAGAGAAAGGATAAATGTGAATTTAGTCAATCAAATAAATCAAAGAATAGTAAAGAAGATTCAGGAAGAAGCAGAAGAGGAATCTAAAAAAAAAGTACAGCCACAGAAAAGGAAGAAGCAAGAGAACGCCCAAATCAAGGGAAATTAATCCTAGATGCCACCTGTGCGCCAGGAGATATCAGCTACCCCAATGATTTGGGTCTATTAAATCAAGCCAGAGTCAAAACAGAAAAGATAATAGACATCCTGTATGAACCCCTGAAAGGTCAACTAGAGAAAAAGCCAAAAACTTATAGAAATCTGGCTCGGAAAAATTACTTGCAAGTTGCCAAAAAACGGAGGCCGTCAAGAAAACAAAGAAAAAAGGCAATTAGGAAGCAACTGCAATATATAAAAAGAAACTTAGCTCACATAGACTGGGATAACTTTAATGAATCGGGAGATTTCAAAGCTCAAGTAGAAGCCTTTAAAGAAGCGACAGGAGTGTATCCCGAATCGGTACACGTTGACCGAATTTATCGAACCCGCTCCAATCGAGCCTTCTGTAAAGAAAAAGGGATTAGAATCAGTGGACCTCCTTTGGGCAGACCGCCAGCCCATGTCAGCGACGAAAAGAAGAAGCAAGCCAAAGAAGATGAAAGAGTTCGTAATGCTATTGAAGGAAAATTTGGAGTCTCTAAACGCAGATTTAGCTTGAATAGAGTTATGGCTAAACTAGCTAATACCTCTCAAACAGCGATTGCCATTACTTTTTGAGTCATAAATCTTTCCACCCTGCTACGGCAGGTTTTTTGCCTTTTTTTGTGTTCCCAACTCTCGTTACATCTTTTTCGGACTCAATTATTAACTCCAATTATGATTGGGGAAATTATCAACAAAAAAAGCTCATCATTTATTCAGGCTTAAATAACTAATTAATCCATCAGTTGTTTTTCTCTGACTTATTCAGCAAGCCCTACAGTACAACTTTGTCATTAAGTCATAAGAACGTGCTGAACATCGCTCCACATCCCAAAAACATCCTTGCTTTGTTGGTTCCCTATTGGGATGATATGGCTGACGCATATGACTTGTTGACAAGTTAACCAGTCAGCAAGCTGACACCAAAAACTTATGATTGTAGCGCTCGCAAATCAAAAGGGGGGAGTCGCTAAAACCACCTCTACCATCTGCCTGGGCGGGTTATTGCTAGAGAGCAGTTCCTGCCTAGTCATCGACCTAGACCCTCAAGCCAATCTCACCATCGGACTCGGCGTGGAAGTCCAGGAGGGTCAACTGACCACCTATGACGTGATTACCGAGCAAGCAGACGTTCTGGAGGCCGTTATCCCCACCAAATCCGGACTTAGCCTGCTACCCTCTGATATTTCCCTAGCCAAAGGGGAAACCGAACTTCTGACAAAAGTTGGCAACTTTCTCATCCTCAAGGAACGATTGGAGCCAGCTAAAGCCCAGTTTCAACACATTCTAATTGACTGCCCACCCAGTTTGGGGCTGCTAACAGTCAACGCTTTATCGGCAGCGGATGCCATTTTAATTCCAGTGCAGTGCCAGTTTTTTGCCCTCAAAGGACTAGCCTCCCTGCTGGAAACCATCCAAAGTATTCAGCGGCGGCTCAACCCTAGTTTGAGGATTCTGGGAATTTTGCCGACGATGGCAGAGATGAACACCATCATGACTCAGGATGTCTTAGCTTCCTTGCAAAAACGGTTTAAAGATATTCCAGTCTTTGAACCCGTGCCCAAGTCAGTCAAGTTTGCTGAGTCGAATCTGGCCGGGGAACCCATCCACCACTATACCAATGAAAAAAAATTGGTGGCCCCCTATAAAGCGATCGCTAAATTTATAACAGGAGAACAAGAACGTGGCAAAAGGACGCGCTCGGCTAAATGATGAGAATGACCCTTTATCTTCTACTGATAAAGTCTTGGCAGGGTTTGAGCAGTTGAGCCAGTCAGCCGGTCAACCCGATGACAAGTTAACAAGTCAGCAAGTCAACAAGCCAGCAACCCAACCCGATGACAAGCTAACAAGTCAGCAAGTTAGCAAGACAACAACCCAGCACGATGACAAGCTAACAAGTCAGCAAGTTAGCAAGACAACAAGTCAGCACGATGACAAGTCAGCTATCCGTAAGGCTACTTTCCAGCTAAGTGTTGCTGTCTTGCAGCAGTTAGACAAGTTTCACTTGGAGCTACAGCTAGAACTGGGTAAGGTCAGTGCTCCTTATAAAGAGGTGATTGTGGAAGAGGCTATCACCCGACTTTTGGAGCAAGCACAGGAGAATCCAGAAGAGCTAATCGCTGTGTTGCGTCAAAGACAAGAAAAGAGGAAATGAGGCCGAACCTTACGAAATGCGCGATTTATTGGGCAATAGGCACATAGGTCACTACGGAGACAGTCCATAAACGAGTCACGGCTCACCGATCAACGTAAAGGCTGCCCATTGTAACGGGTCAGGGTATTGTTTCATCGTTGTTAGCATTGCTTGTCGCAAGGCTTGGGCTTTATCAGAGTTGTGCTGAAGATTTTGATAAAACTCCGTCATCAGCTTCTTGGTAGGGTCATCGGGTATCTTCCACAAAGTCACGATGACACTGGGTACACCCGCTGTAATCAAAGACCGAGACAAGCCGATGACACCATCGCCAGTGAGTTTACCTTGACCCGTGTCACAAGCACTCAGTACTACTAATTCGGCATTGAGTTTCAAGTCCAAGATTTCTCCAGTTGTGAGCAAGCCATTATCCTTTCCCTCTGGAGCGAGGACAACAGCACCTGGGATGCCCAATTTCTTGACATCATCTAATAATCCATGAGTAGCTAAATGAATTATCCGTGCCCCAGGCATCTGTTCCAAGACGGCGGCTTTGGTGGGTTGGTCACCGATAAGGGCTTTAGTGTTGAGGAGTTCGGCAATCTTGATCGCTTCTTGTTGCGCGCCACCCAACTGCCTTAAACCATACTCTTGACTAACCCGTGGTGTAATGGTGGGATTGCCTACGACTAAGGCACCCTTCCCGGAAACTCGTTGTCGTTGCTGGTGGGTTAAATCCAACACTTGAATCGCTGGAGCTGTTGAGATAGTGTGTTCTTCGATTAGATATTTGCCTGTAGTGTCTTGAAGAGCCGGAAAAGGAACTAGAAACAGAGATTTGTGAGGCAGGATGATGACATGAGCAGATGGATCGTGGGGTAAGAGATTAGCTATAGGTTGAATGAGAACTTGGTGCAGTTGCTGTAAGGGTTGGAGTTGACTGGTTTGAGAGTTCAGAACTCTTCCCAGACTCCCGCGTCCCCTGACCCCGATAAGCAAGCGACTATTCAAAACGAAGTTTTCTAGGGAAGTCCCTAGAGATTTCAAGTCAACCTGACGAAAGGCAATTTCCCCTGTCGGCTTAATGACCCAGATGAATAGTTCTTGATCTGCAATAATTGAATATTCGACTAGCGTAGCTTTTTGGTTTTGGGCAATTTGCTGTATTTGTTGGATGGTCGGTGGAGAGATAGTTATTTGAGCGTTTGGGTTAGAAGATAATCGTTTAGCTAGTAGCTCTACATAAGCTCTAGCACGCCCTCGTTCCGCAATTTCTAAAGCAGCGTCGATCTTGTTCTGAGCAATTAGAGCTTTTTGCAAAACGCGGTAGGTGTGGTCTTGCGTTTCAAAAATCGACACTTTGTTGGCATCACTTAATCCTGGTCGTAACGATTCCAAAACCTCAATGGCTTCCTGTAGCGTCTGCGTTGCTTCCTGCGGATTGCCTTTTTCAAACAATGCGCTACCAATATTGTTGAGGGTAGTCCCAATATCTGGGCGAGCACTCACTTCTTTATAAATAGCTAAGGCTTGTTGGTAAAGCTCAAAAGCTTGGGTATATTGCCCCTGATCGAGATAGACGTTCCCCATATTGTTGAGGGTTGTCGCTTTACCGACACGATCGCTGATTTCTGTTTTGATAGCCAAGGCTTGCTGATAAACGTCTAGTGCTTTCTGGTACTGACGAAGATTGCGATAAGCTGCCCCAATACTGTTAAGAGTTATCCCTTCGCCTGCTTTATCTTGAAGTTCCTTACGAATGACTAACGCTTGCTGATAGTAATTTAGTGCGGCTTCGTACTCACTTTGGTTATCTTTTACTTCGCCAATGTTATTGAGTGTTGTAGCAATCAGAGCGCGTTTGCCAACTTGGTTGAGAATATCTAAGGCTTGCTTATAGTATTCCAGCGCCTGTTCGTACTGACCCAGATTTCGATAAAGTACCCCAATGTTGTTGAGAGTTGTACCTTCACCTGTTCTGTCGTTAACTGATTTGAGCAGGTCTAAAGCTTGCTGGTAAACATCCAGAGCCTTCTGATACTGACCCAGGTTATCGTAAACTCCCCCGATGTTATTGAGGTTTGTGCCTACGCTTCCCATATCTAAGACGCTTTTGAACAGCTCTTGCGCTTGCTGATAAGCTTCCAGTGCCTTTTGGTACTCATTGAGATGACTATAAACTGTACCAATGTTGTTGAGGAGCGTACCTTGTCCGCGACGGTCATCGAATTCTTCCTTAATCGCTAAGGCTTGCTGATAAACCTCTAATGCCTTCTGATACTGACCCAAATTACTGTAGACTAACCCCATGTTGTTGAGGGTCGTCCCTTCGCCTGCCCTGTTGCTGATTTCTCTAAATAGGACTAAGGCTTGCTGTAAAGACTCTAGAGCCTTTTGATACTGACCCCAATTTCTGTAAGCTAAACCAATATAGTTAAGGACTCCCCCTTGGCTAGGGCGGTCATTGATTTCTCGATAAATAGTTAGTGCTAACTGCCAGGACTTGATAGCCGCATCAAATTGCTTTTTCTCAGCCTGTTCAATACCCTGATCTACCAGGCGAGAAGCTTCAGCTTTATCGTTAGGAGTTTGCGCCCAAACTTGGGAATTTAAAGCCTGGAATTTAGGATTGAGGATGAATTGCAAATCAAAAAAAGGAAATCCCAAGGAGACGCTGCAAATGCTGGATAAGAAGGTGACAAGAGCGGTAAAGCCTATTCTTTGGAGATACATAGCTTTGGTGATGAAATTTACTTTTCCATCAGCAGTAAGGGAGAGCAAAGTAAAGAGAAAAAAGACAAAAGCCAATTAGCTAGTGATCAAATCACCTCAAACGTAATTGACATTGTTGCCATTTGACTGGTGTCTATTCTCTTAACATCCGGGAATTGAGCTGGAATAACACCTTGAGCGCCGCGAGTCCCCTCCGCCAAGTCCTCAAGCAGATTGCCAATTACTTCTGTTGGTTCATCTGGAGTAATTGCTCCCCTGCTAGTTCCACCTTGCGCTGCCACAGTCCGCAATGCCTGCAACGCTCTTCTCAAAGGAGTGGCACTGGCGATAATTAGAACTTCTGCTACTCCTAATGGTTCTTGAGTGACGAGGGAGAAACTTTTCTCGTTGGGGTCGGGTATCTGTATCGTCTGTCCAGCTTTCACCCGCATCACATCATCTGTCGCTGTCCATTGATCAGGGAAAATCACAGACATTTCACCTGTGGGGTCGATTACTAATAGGCTGAGATAAAGGTCACGATTCTCGTTGTTGTTAATCTGGAACTGAACGCACGTTCCCAAAGGTAACTTTGTGATATTGGAGGGAAGTTCTGGAATGGGTCGATTGGCAACAGAACCTTTACCAACGCTGCCACGAACAGTAAAGGCGCTGGCAACAAGTTTCTGCCCATCCTCTCGACTCATAGAAGCCGTCACATTCAGCCGCGATGAATCTGTATTTAGAGTCAGCTTGACAAGACGGGCAGCGAGTAGCGCTCTTAGCTTTGACTGCAAACGACTGACTGCCTGGGTCCCAGTTTCCCCAGCTACACCAAAAGAATTAGGAATCAGTTCCAGACCAGGAGAGAACAAGCCAACACTGCCGACAGGGGGGATATTTGCGACTTTTTGTCGCTGCCAATCCTGCTGATATGCATCCGTCATTCGACCTAGGATGTATTGCACCTCTTTTTGGTGCAGGGGTACGGCTTCAATATGCTTAATCGCTTCTAGAACTTGTTTTGCTGCTTGTGTATCCTTGCTTAGGGAAGGGTCAAGCCCAATGGTTAAAGTAACATTGCTGGGAATTCCCCGCACTTGTTCCTGCAACAATGCACCGGGTTGGGCAGTTCCTAACAGTTTGCCTTGCCCCTTTAATCCTTGGCGCGATTCCAAATGAACCTGTCCTTTCTGATTGCCTTTGGAATCTACAACACTAAGAACAGCACCTTTGTCAAAGGCTGCTAAGCTTTCCGGATTGATACCGCCCAACCATACTTGTGCCCGTTCGCCTTCGACTCCCAAAATGACAGCTTCAGCGGGTGGCATCTGTTGCTCAACAAAGTATGCAGGGCGATTGGTGTAATTACTATTTAGCTTGACCTCAAGTACTGGTGTTTGATAGAGACCGGATGATCTAGCAAGATACTGGGTTCTGCTAGCCACATTAGTCATGACACTACCCAATGGCTCATTCCTGGTTTGCTGCCAAAGATACTGAGTTAGCCAATAAGTAAACGCACCGCAAAAAAAGTTATCCCCTAATGCAATATCAGCTGCAAGCTGGTCGCGAGTAGCAGCAGCAATTACCGCTCCTTTGGCAATACCAGCTCTGCGTCGCTGAATAAACTCTTGGGGTGAAAGGTTTAATCGTGATAACCATTGACGCTGATACTCAAACTCGGCTGGAGAAGCTTGGAGTTGAAGGTTGCTTGAAGATGAACGTACTACAAAATTTCCCCGTGTGCCGCCTCCGGCATAGCAGCAATCTAGGACGACGGTAACATTCTCTGTTTGCAAAGCGGACATGAGCAGAAACAGTGTGTGTCCCATGATATCGGGGATGGGATTTGCCGAGTTGGTGACAGAATCAGCAGGTCGATCAATCGGCACCATCGTGCTATTGAATTTATCAGGATCGCCGCTATCTGGGTTGACTACTCTCGATCCATGTCCTGAAAAGTGGAATACCACTACATCCCCAGGTTTTGCTTGCTTAATTAGATGTTCCTCAAATGCCATCAGCATACCTTGGCGAGTGGCTTGTCCATCAGTCACAGTGAGAATGTCCTTTGGATGAAAGCCAAACTTGTTAATCAGTAGCTGTCGCTGCAAATCGACATCGGTAAGACATCCCTGGAGAGAACCGAGGCTAGCCAAATAGTTATTTATGCCAACAAGCAAGGCAAGTTTTCGAGGTGTACTTTGTGCCAAAACTTTGGCGTAGCGGTCTCCTTGACGCTGAATATGCAGTTGGCTTAAACCTAACGCAGCCAGAGTGGAGCTAGTAAATTGTAAAAATTGACGACGTTTGATGCGGGGCATAACTATATAGCTACTTCTATAGTTCGTCTAATTCATTTGTATAAAACAATAGCCCTCATCATCTAAATACTTAATAGTCTGGCAAGATTATTGCCGTCGAACCTTGTAAGTTTTGTCAGTCACCCAGGTTCACAGAAAATCCCCAGAACTTTGGCTAGGTCTGATATGTAAATATTTACTAGTTGTCTCCAAGCTAACGTGACCTAATGTGGCTTGCACCAGAGCGATTGGAGCCTGGTTTTCCAGTGCGTGAGTAGCGTGGGCGTGTCTTAACCAGTGAGGGGAAACCTTCTCAGCTTGTGGTAACTCAGCACGCAGAGCCGCCCGCTTAACAATGCGGTGAATGTGTGCTGGGGCTAACGCACGACCGGTGGCACTGGCAAAGACGGGAGCAGAAGCAGGAGCCTTCCCTCTAAATTCAAATAGCGACTGAGCCAGAACCGGAGGCAGCGTAATTTGCCGAGTTTTCCCCCCCTTCCCATAAACCGTCAATTGGTACGTTCCCAAGTCCGTTCTCGGTATAAAATGCTTCCATCTCAAATCACACAACTCAGAAACTCTCACTCCAGTTTTGTAGAGAGTCGTGAGAATCAGTCGGTTGCGCTGGTCCAGTTCGTTGTCGAGCAGCGCCGCCACCTCATCCTTCGAGAGAATTCGCTCGACGAGAGTTTGTTGTGGAATCGGTAATTTGAATTGTTTGGGAATCGGCGAGCGCTTAATCGGCGGATTGTCGAGTTCCACTATGTAGTTAAAAAACGCTTTGAGGTGATTGAGGTGCTTGACCCTTGTGGTATCAGCAACATCCAGCCGATTCAACCAGTTCCTCACATGAGAGGTCTGAATCTGCTCAATCGACAAAGGAACAGCCGCCAAAAACTTCTCAATCGTATTGTGATAACTCTGGTACGTTGTCCCATGATAGTTGGCTAACCATTGCTCCACAAACCTTCGCATCGGCAGTTAAAAGTAGCAAACTACTATTACACAGTGTAAAAGCTGGAAACCCCATGTGTGCGTAGAAAATCCGCAAAACACCCGTTTTTTCTCCGGTTATTGAGAATACATCCCTATTTGTTGCGAAAGGCAGAGCAATGGAGAACTACACGGCTATAGTTCTTCATTGCTACACCAAACCCTTGCCACTGTAGCAATAGTAAGGTGGATTGAACCGACCTAAGTTAACACAAGGTAGAGATGCGATCGGTTGCAATCTAAGGGAGGCAGTTGCTGGAAAAGTTCGATTGATTGTAATTACCAGCTATACATCTTCACGCATCTAAATTGCATAAAGCCCCGCCACTCGCTCCTTTCTTTGTCGCAGCGATAACTGAAGCTTAGGTTTTAATTAACTTTCCTCCTGAATAACCCTTTCCAATTGCTCAACCAGTGGCGCTAAATCATTCGTAACCGTATCCCAAACAATATCTAAATCGATTGAGAAATAAGCATGAGTTAACCGATTTCGCATCCCTACCATAACGGCCCAAGGAATCCCAGGATGTCTTGCCCTACATTCGGCTGAAATTCTCCCCGCCGCTTCACCAATAATCTCTAAATCTTTAATGACAGCTAACACCAACATCCTATCGTTAGCTAAATCCTCTCGACTCTTTCCAGACATAAAACCCAGAGCCTCTCTTGCCGCATCCTGCATATGGTGCAAGCGAGTTAAATCGTCAATTGCTGTCATACTGCACCACAGCCTCAGCCATCACTCTGTCTCGAAAATAAATACTTAACTCATTAGGAGTTCTTAAATCTATCTTTCTCCTCTCTAGAAGTTCTGAAAGTTCCATTTCCATACTGACTATCTTAAAGAAACCCGGAGTTTTTCCCGGCTCAAACTCCACTAAAAAATCAACATCGCTCTCCGGTGTAAAATCATCCCTTAACACTGAACCAAATAAAGACAGCTTGCGGATATAATGACGCTGACAAAATTGCTCTATTTCTTCCTTGGGAATCTCAATCGGTAACGTTTTAGTTTCATTCATTCCTTTCCCCCCTCCAGCAACATCACTGTAATTGGCTGGCATCGTTAACTTACTCTATCGTTTCCCAAGGTTTCGCCGCGAAGCGAGCGCAATGACAACGCTTCTATCTGGATTGTTCACTTGCTCGGTATTAAATACAGCCTTCAATCAACAGATTCCTCGCTTCAGACCACCAACGACCAAAGAGATACCCTCGTTTTGCACTATAAGCGTTGTATAAGTCAAGATGAAAGAAAGCTGTTTATTCATCAGGGATAGCACCACCAAGCTCAGAAGATGCTGGAGTTCAACCAAGTTAATCGCCCTACCTCGCTTGTTTCACTCTCTGCCCCAGAAATCGAGCAATACCTTGCTAGTGGGCTGTTTCGTGGCATTGGAAAAAAGACGGCCGCGCTACTGGTTTCTCACTTTGGTGCAGACACCCTCAACGTCTTGGAACACTCCCCAGAGCAACTGTTTCAAGTTCCTCGGCTCCAAAGGTATCGTATCGCTGCGATTACAGAGGCGATTAGGGAGAGTTCATCCAACCCGGTGCGAGGTGCGATCGCTTGGTTGTTAAAACTCTCTACACCCTTGGGGCTAACCCTGAAACTCTGCGAACACTACGGACACCAAACTGAAACGATACTTAAGAGCAACCCTTATCGCATCATTGATGAAGTTGAGGGGGTTGGGTTCAAAACTGCCGATGCCTTAGCGCTAGCGATGGGCCTTTCTCCGAATAGCGAACAGCGTTACTCACAAGGCATTGTTCAAGTTTTAAAAGATGCGTTGAGTGAAGGACATTGTTTTGTCCCTTTTCCTCAATTACTGATGCGAGCGCTCTCACTGCTCTCTTTTGACAACCATACCCCCGATCCTCAGGAGGTGCAGGCGGTCATTCAATCCTGCCTAACTAACCAAATCCTGGTTGAAGGGAACGAAGATGGCAGCATCTACTTGAAGCGAGTCTACCGTGCTGAACTCAACGTGGCTTTATTCGTTCAAGCGTTCAAAGTTCAACAACAGCAGTCTACCTTTGAACTCGAATACTGGTTGCACAAGAAGGAACAAGTTGCTTACCAGGAATTTAGTCGCCTTTCATCAGAACAGCGTTCTGCTCTATATAAAGCTTGGGCGCACCCTTTGAGTATTCTGACAGGTGGCCCCGGACGAGGTAAGACTCATATCCTGAAATACTTGGTGCAGTGGCTTTGTGCCAACGGGGTCAATTTAGCCCTCGCTGCACCAACGGGTAAAGCCGCAGCCCGCATGAAAGAGGCTACCGGATATGAAACGCAAACGATTCATCGCCTGTTACAGTGGCAGGGACATGGTCAGTCCTTCCGCTACAACCAGAACAATCCTTTACCGATTGATTGGTTGATTGTGGATGAATTTAGCATGGTTGATTTGTTCCTATTTCACTCCCTGCTGAAAGCGTTAAAACCAACCACCAGACTATTACTCGTCGGCGATTTTAACCAGCTTCCCAGTGTGGGAGCCGGGATGGTGCTGCGGGACTTGATACTATCGGAATTTATACCCACGACTCAATTGCAGACTATCTATCGGCAGCAGCACGATAGCCCGATTGTCTATGCCGCTGAAGAGGTGCTTTCTGGGACGGTACCAGCATTGCATCAGTTTAAGGAGCCTTCAGCTTGGATGGATGTCGGGGACTGCTCCATGCTGTGCCGTTCTACTCCTGGCGATGTGGCAGATGCCATTGTTGAATTGGCTGCTCAGATGAAAGCCGATGATATCGATTTGAATCAACAGCTAATGGTGTTAGCGCCTCAAAAACAGGGACCGGCTGGAGTCAAAGCCCTGAATGCTCGTTTGCAGCCTATCTTTAACCCAAAAAGAGATGGGGAGCCAGAAGTAGTGACGGGAGAAATAGTTTACCGATTTGGCGATCGCGTAATTCAGCTCGTGAATAGATATGATACGACGCCTGCGGTGATGAATGGAGAGAGTGGTTGGGTAGTCGCCTTGGAGTCTAAGCAGAAACGGGTGACGGTGGAATTTGAGGGAGGTGCGATTGTTGACTACAAACCGGGTAACTTCGAGCAAATCATGCACGCCTATTGTCTGACTTGCCATAAGTCCCAAGGTAGTGAATTTCAATATGTGATTATGCCCTTAGTGCTATCCAACCGCAGGATGCTGACTCGTCAGTTACTTTACACCACCATGACACGGGCATCTAAGACGTTTATTGCGGTGGGACAACTGGAAGCTCTTTCTATTGCAGTGGCAACAGATAAACCCGCTCGCCGCTACACGCAGTTGAGTCAGTTCCTGCTGGCACCAGAAGAAGATTTGATGGGTGCGATGGGGAGCTTGGGTGTTTCTGGTGGGGTGAGCCAGGGGAAACCAGGAAAATTTGTGACCATTGCCAGCCGATTACGTGAGCGACAACTTGGGGCGACAAAAGGGCAGATGACTTCTATTGGCAGTTTGGCTCTGCGCCTCTATGAGGATAAGTTTGGACATCGCCCGTCAAAACAACTGGAAGTGATGGAGGGAATGCGGTTTAAGACTTACCACTATGGTATTGAGGCGGTGGACTTGATTGACCGGGCGATTGATGCGGTTTTGAAGTCATAAGGGTGCTTTTTGGAAAAGCACTGGAACAATTTATTGAGTAACATCAGTTGTGACCCCCTGAACACTTGCACTCATTCCCTTCTACCACTCGTTTTTGCCTCTATCCTATCGGGAATGTGCGGGAATACGACATCTATTTCACCCTTTTCGCGAAAGCGTGGTAGAGGTTAACAGAATCTAAGCTTTTTGTGCCATTAAAAAACTCCGAGGGATGCGCTCCCTAAGTTGACTCCTTTAACAGCTCATGTACTCGTTGCCACTCCTCTTGAGTAACTTTGAAGTTAGTGGAGTTGGGAGCGCGAATGACCAATAAGTTTTTTAGTAGGGGGTCTTTCAGTAAAATTGTTTTCAGTAGTGGGCTGTCCAGCAGTTTGCTGATAAACCGGATGGTGGCTTGCTGTTTTCCTGTAGAGCGGTTGGGGTCTGCCCAGTATTTGCGGTCTGGTAGCTTAGTGATAACTTGAGGGGGTTCTGTTACTTGTGCGATCGCATAAATCCCAGCCTCTTTTCCAGACACCCAAACCAGAACTCCATCACCAGGAGCAATGTCTTTGCCATAGCGAGTCACCAACCAAGGCATCTGTTCAAAGTCTCGGATACCATCAAGGACGCGGTAGTATTTTGGATTGCCTTGGAACAGCCAATATGCCATGTCAGTGGAAAAGTTTTGGATGACTGTTAGCCATACTATCAGGCAGGAGTTGATTAGAAAGTTTTACTATCAAATGCCAGGAACTCGGCGTAAGATATTTCTAGCAACTAAAGTCTCAAATTGCGATCGCATCGCTCTGGCTGCCACGGGGTCTGCCAGCAGTACACCCGCTTCAATGTTACGCTCGTGAGCAGCTTCCGTAAAATTAGCCGATGTAACGAGCAAGCGCTCCTCATCCACCACAACACACTTGGCGTGCAGACTGGCTTTCTCTCCCGTAGCTATTGCCAGGGAGCGCGGGTCGTGGAAGACCTCTGGCAACCGTTGTCCGGGCCAGATTTCCTTGCGAAAGGTGTCGGCAAACTCCCTGAGTAAAGTAGATTTTGGAGCTTGGCTTCTGTGAGGACGTTGCACGTTCAGAAACATCCTGACTTGAAGTTCAGGGTAGGCATCCATCCGCTCTGCGAGTACCCCAAACAATTCTCGCGCTTTCTTTCCCTTGTCAATCGCAAAACTGGAGATGAGGACGCTCGTCTTGGCAGTGCTGAACAGTTCGCGGACTACAACGCTGGTATCGCGACTTTCAGAGCCAACCACTTCCTGCCCCGTCCAAACTAAATCGATGCGATCGCGCACTTCCTGGGACGATTCCCGCTCGACAGCCAACAGACGCAAGGTATAGGCGATGTGGTTAGGTGTTGCACCCATTGTGTGGAGCTTGTTTAATTCTCCAACAATCTCCCGACATAAGGCTCCTGGCACGTAGCTGGCAAGGCTCGATTCATAAAACGGTGCGTGAAGCCTGCCCGTTTCCAGCACTTCGGCAAGACCCAAAAGCGCTAGTCGGTTCAGACGGAGGAATGGAGACATTACAAAGTTTCATCAGGGAAAAAGGCTGCGCCTAGCCCCTCAACCGTATTGACAACAAGCGCCCGGTCGAGGAACTCGTTGCGTCGTTCGCAGGACGTTTCAGCAATCAACAGGCAGCCATGACAGGCAGACCCGTGAAGAAACCGCTCCTCTTGAACATTATCGGGCTTGTGTTGAGCGCAAACAGGGTCGTTAGAGCATAGCCTGCCTAATTCTAAGGCGTTAGCGAGATGGTCTTCAATCCGCTTGCCCACCTGTACCAGTCCCCCCAATGTTCCTTCTGAACCCGACGTTCCCGTATATAGCAGAATGCCGTAACCGGCTTCCCCTGCATAAATGCGCTCGCGGACTGAACTGGCTGCGTAGCCACACTCAAGAGATACTGCCGTAATCAACAAGTGAGAGAGGGAGTGCAGCATAATGTAGGGAACACCTGGGAAATTAGCCTTATCTTCTGGAATTCCCCTTCGTTCCCGCCATCTCTTGAATCCATTAAATAATTCCTGACTTCGTTCCTTGACAGCCTTCCGCTCTTTCCAGTCCTCAATCGCTTGCTTATTGAAGGCGATAAACACACCCTCACCCTTGTTTTCAATAGCAGGAACCCAGGTAGGTTCTAAATCGAGAGCTGCCCGTCGTACTTCCAGAGACAGTTCGCCATCAATATCAGGCATCGATGCGTCAAACCGAGTAAACCCCACTTGAGCTACAACCTCGCGGAGGCGGTGTACCAGGACAATGCGATTAAGGCGAGTTTCCAAGGTCGGATTCAGGTTATCCAGCCTCCGGGCACGGGCGTAGAAGTCACCGTTTGGGGCATCTTCTCCGGCTTCATCAGGGCTAGACAGCAGGGTTTCAATCTCTACCTGCTTGATGCTTTTAGGCTTTTCAAATTGTCCTTTTTGTCGCCTTTGTACTTCTGCCCATACGGCTTCATCGCCGAACCCCTCTAGAGCATTGGCAACTTTTTGTTTTCTGCGTTCTTTCGTTACGTCCCTAAGTTCTTCGGCGTATTGAAGGAAGTCTTCGTAGACTTCGTTGACGGCTTCTTTGAGTTTGGCATCGGAATCTGGGAGGGAAATAACGCTGAGAACCTGAGCGAAGTAAGCATTGCTAGCAGAGCGAACCAGCAGGCGGTTCTTCTCAGGTTTTCCTGTTTCGGGGGAAACACAGCGTTCAGCCGCATTAGAACCAAGCCAGGGGCGCTCTCCTTTACAGGAACCCAATACTCCATGCACGGTAGCATCTGAAAGAGGACGGCGCTTATTGTTACACTGTTCGCACCGCACAAAAATATCGGTAAAATCATTCCCAGCTCCTCCCTCATCCAGCCAAAGCTGTCCTCGGCACTGAGTCTGAAAGTCATCGTGAACAAACCCGTACCAATCAACCTCACTGATGTGACCGTTGATGCAGGCTTGAACAAAGCGCACGGGAACAACAGGTTTTTTCTTTTTCTCGGAGTCGAGATATTTCCCTTTCACTAAGCGACCCCACGGAATTAGAGGTCGCGTCCGATATTCTTTGCCGCTCGGTGCTATCCAAGTCTCTTCAACCTGCGCTACGAACCAAGCTGGGAAGGTAAACGCCGTTATCCCTGTACGCGGTGCCGCTGGGTCGGATGCGTCCACAGGCGGGGCGTACATGGCAATACTATTGACACTAAGAATCTCGCTAACCCTTCCAGCCAGACGGTCTTCATAAATCCGTCTGCGATCGCCTTTCCAGTGGTTCAGTCCTCCAATTAAAACAGAATAATCGGGTAAATCCACCATTGCCCCTGGACCGAAGGTGGATAAAATTTGACTCTGCCGAATTTCTCCAGAAGGAGGTCGCTTTGCTTTTGATTTCATGAGTCTTCTTCCTCTACCTCAAATCCATCGGGGTTTCGCACCCACAAATTTACGGTTGGTTCAACATCGCGAAGGCTACGCTGAGCTTTGAACTTTCGTTCTGCTAGTGGTATCCTTTCGAGTTCCGGATCGAGCGGATCACGTAATAAAGGGGGAGCTTGACCCACTTCCTGCTGGTATTGAAGGCTGCCCTTTTCAGCGGCAATATGTTCCCAGGTATCGAGTAAATCCACAACCCTTCCTCTGAGCTTCTGACGGAGTTCGTCTGCTTCCTTAGCATCCAGTTCCTTGTCGTGCATCTCTACCCGTTGGGCAATGATATCTGTTACAAAGTCCAGATTCCGGCGCTGTTGAACAATACCGACGGCATTCAAGGGCGCTGTCATGTCAGAATTTCCCAGACGAGCTAGGGCAACGGTGACGGCAGCGAGTCCTCGATCTACGGCACGCGGCGAGAAGGGAGTGACGCTTGTAGCTTCCACGGCACGGTAGAATGTCGTGTGCCACGCTTGGAAGCGTTCGTAATGGGAGCGATCGCGTGGGCGATGGACATTCAGCAACGTCACAACCAACCCCGGTTTTTTGTCATCCCGTCCGACACGACTGGTGGCTTGAATATATTCCGCCGCTGTTTTGGGCTGACCCAGCACCACCATTAATCCCAGGCGGGTGATGTCAAGACCTACTGAAATCATGTTGGTGGCTAATGCCACATCAACCCGTTCTTTTTCGTGGAAGGACAGCGCCAAACGGCGTTTGGTCTCCGCCACTTTGTTGGTACTCTCACGAGAGGTTAGCTCTGAAGGTTCATTAGCAATTTGGCGATCGCTAAATGACCCCGAACTTTCATTTTCTCGGTGACGCTGGCTGTATCGCTCAACGCGGGATTTCACCTCGTCTTCGACAATCCGGCGACTGCCGCCGAGTTCGCGTAGGGAGTTAAAGTAGCCTAATAGCGTCATGTAGGGGTCTGCCGGGTTATCGGGGTTCTTTGCCCCACCGGCTGCTTCCCAGTCTTTTTGGGCTGCACCTAACAGCGCTAGATAAGTTCGCAGCAGTACAACCTTGAGGCTGCGTCCCTGAGCCGCAATACCAACATAGGTGCGACCGTGCTTTTGGGTAATCGGGACTGTCTTGGCAAAAAACGAGTCGCGGCGGTCTGGTCCCGGTGGGGGAAATACATCCACCTGATTGCGACCAAATAGTGCTTGGATTTGACGGGTGGCACGCCGAACCGTTGCGGTGGATGCCACAATTTTGGGTCGGATGGTTTTTTGGTTGCCATTTCTGCTGCACAGGGCATCGATCGCCGTTTCATACAGTCCTACCATCGTTCCCAATGGTCCTGAAATCAGGTGCAGCTCGTCTTGAATAATCAAATCGGGCGGCGGCAGAGGTTCATCAAGAGGGCGACCCTGACTGGGAGTGGCAGAACCATAGAAGCCTTCTTGGTCATAGCGGTTTACGTGTCCAAATAACGCCCCAGTTTGCCCCACCCACGGCAGGTTAGCGAATTTATCGACAGTGGCGATGATGAAGCAGGGGAGTCGTCGGTAAATTGGCTCGTCTACCGCAACAAGGGGAAGGGATTGGTTGCTTCTAAACACGCATTGGGGTTTGCCATCTTGCCGCTTTTTCCGATTGTTACAAATAACTTGGAGGTTGGTGGGTCGATCTGCATTGGGCAGCAGTTGAAATGAGTTGGTGGTAAACTCACCACCGCACCAAGGACAATTTTCTAGGGGAATTGGTGACGGTTTGTTCCGACTGTCGTTTAAAAAGGCGATAGTACGGGCACGGGCAGAGTATTGATTGTTGTCTCCTTTCTGTCCCATGATGTTAGGCGTGGCGGTCTGTCCGACCCACAGCCCAATCTCAAAGGGCCAGGTTCCTAGCTTTTCCACGTTCTGCTGTCGCTCTAACTCCAAGGCACAAATCAAGGTGGCAGCTCGACCGAGCTGGTCTAAGGTGAGCAGTCTGAGTGTGTAGCGCATGATGACGCTAACTCCAGCACCATTGATGCCTGGATTCCGCAGTCGCCGCAGGACTAAGGTAAAGGCAGCAAGTCCCAGATATGCCTCGGTTTTACCGCCGCCCGTGGGGAAGAAGAGCAGGTCTACCAATTCGCGATCGCTATGTTCGGGATTGGCGAGTCCTACTAGATTCATCAATAAAAAGGCAAGCTGAAAGGGTCGCCATTTGGGAGGCTTGAGGTCGCTAGGGTCTTTATCCGTGCCGTGTACAGACCGTTGGCGGATGGCAGTGGCGATCGCTCGATTGGCGATGCGAAACGCCTCTAGTACCTCTGGGTCATCCAGGGATTGGAGTCCAGCGGCGATGCGCTCGTTGGCAATGCCTGCCCGATTTAAAAGGTCATTGGCGACATCGACTCGATGTTTTGGCTGTTTTGGCGCTTTTTTCCCCTGCTCGGCAATCCATTGGGTGTAAGCTGTAACCATTGGACTGACCATGCTGCGTACTGCATCGGCGGTAGGAGCAGCGGCTAGCGCTTCCATGCTCAATTCCACCTGGTCTACTTGAGTGGGAACGACCTTTTCTACGTCGGCGCTGGGCATCCAGGCGGTGGAGATTTTCCGACAACTGCCATTGGAGTTGGGAATAGCGATTGCAGAGACGTTATGACCGACAGCATATTCGTAGTCATCCCGGTATTGCAGGTCAGCAACGCTCTCATCCCAGTCGTCACCACTTTGTCCGCGCAGGTCGGGACGAGGAACGAGGGGTTCGGGAGTGCGGATGGTCAGTGTCGTTTGAAAAATGTAAGCGCTGTCCCGTTCTTTGTCAGGGGCAGGAGAGCGGTAGTTGACTAGGAACACGGAAACGGAACGGGTTCCCATCGGCACCAGCGCATGGCAGAGGATGGAACGGATGGAGATGACCAGTTTTAAGCCACCACTGCCAGGAATGTCTACTTGTTTCGTTGTACCCACAGTATCGAGTGGGAGTTTCATTTGAGT
>DATNQL010000932.1:0-8817 GCA_036704025.1 Stenomitos sp. | reverse complement strand
CGTACGCCACGCCGAACTCGCGGGCGAGCGAGGCCCCGCGGGAGCCGGCGGCCCTTCCCGCGATCGTAAAATTTACAGAGGCTATTGCCCCAAATTGAACTGTAATTCCACTCTCTCAGGGCCATTTAATGGCTGATTATTAAGAGGTTGATGCTGTTCCCCAGGAACAGGATTAACGGCAGGGTAAAGGGGTCTATTCCCGACTAATTGTACATCTTCATTGATTTGCCATACAGCTCCATTGCGAGCGATGAAGTTGTTATTATTATCCACCGTCCTAAATGGAGTAGTTGAAGAATTTTCTAAGAAAAAGTGATTCAATTCATCCCCTAGTGTTCTGCTTCTAATACCGTTCAAAGACTCACCGGATAAGGTAACGTTTGCAGTATCTGGGTTGGAGACTACGGCGGACTGTGCATGAACTGAGCTAGCTAACCCTGTGCTCGCTGCCAAAAGTCCCAAGACGGTAAAAATTCTGTATTTCATGGACTTTCTCCTAAGTAGAGTTTCTTACTTTGTATATTTCTGAAATTGGGTCAGGTTTACCTCTATCTAAGGAAAATGGAATAAATAATTGACTCTCTTCTATTGGATAGATTTTTCAGGATTTGAGCGGTTTAGATGACTGACGATATAGCCTGTTGAAGAAACTAGAGCGATCGCTTTGGTGCGATGTCACTCCCAAAGGCAATTGAATCGTGAAAGTGCTACCTTTGCCCAATTCGCTTTCCACTTGTAGCGTCCCTTGATGTGCCTGAACAATAGCTTGTGCGATCGCTAACCCCAATCCCGATCCGCCCGTATTACGAGAGCGATCGCTATTGACTCGATAAAAGCGATCAAAAATCTGCGTTTGCTCAAAAGGTGCAATGCCAATCCCTGTATCCTGGACATGAATCAAAGCTTGATTATCGCTGCGCTCTAAGACAACTGTTACCTGTCCCTCGGTAGAGGTGTATTGGATCGCATTAATCATTAAGTTAGAAACTAGACGATAAAGCTGCTCTTCATCACCTATAACGTGCAGTGGATGATCGACCCCTACCGAAGACGTTAACGTCACTGATTTGGAGACGGCTAAGGCTGCAAATTCCTCTACTAAATCGCTGACAATATCATTCAGGCAACAAAGTTGGTATCGCTGTGGCACGGCTTTTTGCTCTAGACGCGCCAACAGTAACAAATCGGCAACTAGCTGAATCAGCCGCCGATTCTGACGCCATATGGTATCGAGGATGTCCTGTACTTCGTTGTCATCCAGACGAGGCACCGAACGCGCGGATTCTACTGTCGCCTGTGTCGCAGCTAAAGGTGTCCGCAGTTCGTGAGCCGCATCTGCCGTAAACTGTTGGATTTGTCGGTAGGATTGGTAAATGGGTTGCATCGCTAACCCAGCTAACCACCAGCTAGAGACGACTACCAGAATCAAGGTGGTTGGCAATCCCAACTTCAAAATCCATTTCACATTATTGAGGTAGTCGTTGAAATCTTTGAGACTCCGCCCGACTTGAAAGTATCCCCAATCGCGATTGTCTTGAGTGTGCAGCGAGAGGGAAATTTGGTGATAAGCGTTGCCTTTGCTATCGTTGAAGCTTTGCCAGAATTCCTGGTTGAACACCGGAGATACTCCCTCTGGATGAACGCCGGCGATGGCAACCAACCGTCCTGAAGTATCAAAGAAACGAACATAGTAATTGCCTTGGTGAATGGCGCTAAGAATATGGCGATAGGAACCCAACTGCTCGTGCATACAGCTAGCGCCTGCTAGACAAGGATTGGGTAAAAGCTTTTCTACAATTGGCTCTAAGCGTCCGGGTTGCTTTAATTTCAGTTCAATACTGTCATGCAGCGTTCCCGCTACAGATTTTAACTCGCGGTCTATGGCTACAGAATGAGCATGGGCGATCGCTTTGTAAACGCCAAATCCAGACACGCTCAAAATCAAACCCATGACTCCTGCGTACCACAGCGCCAATCGCCAGCGAGTTCGGTTAAACAGTTTATTTTGATTCATACGTCGAACGACTGAGATTGGCTCAAGGGTAAAAGTCTCCGGGGAGGGTGATGCAGCGCTTACTCCGGGGGTTAAAATCTCAAGCGTGCCGAGCCAAAATAGGGCTACTTAGCAGTAGTGTTATGCTTCATGCTACCCTGCCCATGCTGACCCTGCTCTCCTCCGGTATGTGTGTTCCTGCTGCCCATCATGCCCTGGCTCATCTTGGCTTTGCACTTGTCCATCATCTGCTGCATCTCGCCCATCATTTGTTGGTGCTGATGGGTGATGTCCTCAGAAGTGGAGCTTGCAGGTGGGTTATTTGCTTCTGGTTTCTGTGCCCATAAGGGGCTACCTGTCAGTGCTAGGATGGTCATTGTTCCAACGGTTGCACTGATCAGAGTTTGAGTAAACAATCTTGCGTTCATGACATTCTCCGCGTCATTAAGCTCTATGGAGTGGCTTATCCATTAGCTTGACAGCCCTTGATGAAACTAGGATGAAATACTTAGTCTCCTCAGAAAATTTTTCCAGAAATTAGCTGGGCTAAACCTCAATCAGAAGAACAGCTCGTTTTTCATTCTGATTTCACTTTCGCTTGTTTTAGTGAGAATAAAGCTAAGTATGAATACTTAATCTAAGAAAAGCAAGCGGTTGTTGGAACGCTTTAAATTCTTTGATGTTGACGGCTCTGGCACCATCAGTCTGGAGGAACTTCGCGTTTGCATCCGTAACATCGACTATCTCATTACCTATGCTGAGATTGAAGCCATGTTAAAAAAAGCCGATAGTAGTGGCGATGGTCAGATCAGCGATGAGGAGTTTGACAGGCTGTTTCAAGAACTTCATTCATGAGTTGGATTGAAACGATACCCCAAGCCGTGTAACGTTTCGATCGGGTTGGCGCAACCACTTGAAGCGAGTTTACGGCGCAACAAACGCACTTGAGCCGCCACCACATTACTCATCGGTTCTTCACTGGCTTCCCAGAGATGATAGCGAATTTGGTCGCTGGTAACAACGTGATTAGGGTGCTTCATAAAGTATTCCAACAGTTGGAATTCCTTAGTGGTGAGGGGAATAGCGTGTTGTTCGCCCAAGAGATTTTGAAAACAAACGGTGTGGGTGCTGTAATCTAAGGTCAGGTTACCAATTGTCAATTGTTGGGGTTGAATTTGAGGCGATCGCCGCTGCAATGCCCGCAACCGCGCCAGCAATTCTGCCATACCAAACGGTTTTACCAAATAATCATCCGCGCCAGCATCTAGCCCTGCGACTTTATCCTCCATTTGGTCTTTGGCTGTGAGCATCAAGACAGGCAGAGGACTGTGTTGCGATCGCAGTTTACGCAGCAGCTCCAATCCTGACAATCCTGGCAGTAACCAATCGAAGATAGCCAGTGTATATTGCGTCCACTGATTTTCTAGATAGTCCCAAGCCTCGGTACCGTCTAGAACCCAGTCAACTAAATACTTTTCCTGGTTCAGCCTTCGCTTGATAGCTTTTCCTAAATCTGGCTCATCTTCGACTAATAGAACTCTCATAATGTCAATCCATTAGCGGTAAGTCTGAATCTCCTTACCCCAAAAGAGACTACTACATAGAGTGCATTGGTGTACTTGCACCCAGAAGTGAAGGACTCAGCATTCCAAATATCATGGCAATGTGAGCCACAATCAGAAAAATTGCAACAAATGTTGCATGAGTTTTTAGCTTCCACTCTTCAGCTTTATGTTTTCCAATCAATCCCATTTCTAAGAGCGATATGCCAAACAGAGGAACAACTCCTAGCAAATAAAACCCTACAGCAATGATATCAATAATTGTCCTCCACTCTCCAGCAACTGTTATCGGGATAACCGCTTTAAAAAACAGATAGAAAAATACAATTAGGAAGTACCATCCAACAAGGATTCCCGCACCTTTGTTCACCAGTCTTATGGTGCCTTTCATGTCGCGGCTAAACAGAATGTAGAGTTCAGATACAGCAATTGTTTCCGCTAATATTACAGGCACAGCCATAAAAATCAACAAATTCCAAGGCTGATTAACGGCTAAAAGCTCCATGTAATGTGTCATGTTCATTTGAGATATCTCCTCCTTTCTCTTTACATATCAGTCTCTCTGAGATGAAACATTTAAACTGAGTACTTATACTTACTACGTTAACAGTACTTCAGTAAATCTGTAGGGAAACTGAACATTTTTTAACAACTGTCAAACTCACTGACTGAAACTAAAGCGACCGTCTACCTTTTTCCCATCAATATCCGAAGTAATTTTCACCTGATACTGACCCACTGCTGTTGCTGGCAGTAGAGCAGCGTAATGTTTATCGGCAGCATCATAGGGAAGGTCTAAAGATTTTTGCGTACCATCAGGCAACTGAACTTGAGCCGTGACTTTAGCGTTCGGTATGGCTTCGTGATTGTCCCCTTTTTGTAAATAAAAATCTAAATGAGTTCCGTTATTTTCCTTCACGGGTACAAACTCTAAATGATAGGGACCAGACTCGACAACTTGACCCCCTTTTAGAGGTTTTGCAGCATGACCAGATGACTCAGTTTTAGCGGCATTATTGGGTTGTGCAATTGATTCGGCTGGGTTGGCTGTTGTCGGGCTACTATCTGAGTTTGCGGCTTGGTTGTTGTTCCCACAGGCTCCTAAGAAAATTAGGCTTGCACTGCCTAGAACCATTAACAGAGACTTGATAAATTTCATACTTTTAGCTCCTAATTCAAAACAATGACTTGCTCTAAATAATTTTAGACATCAACATCAGTTAAAATTCACCATTACACAAGTAATGGTGAGCGAATTATTTCTCAAAGACAGCTTCGATTACTTTCCCATTTTCAGAAACTGGTGGTGTTGGCTTGGGTACTAAAAATCTTCCGAACTTGTCATACAACGCAGGTAAAACCATCAATGTTAATGCCGTAGAAGTAAATAATCCACCCAATACAACAATGGAAAGGGGTTGTAAAATTTCCTTCCCCGCTCCTCCTTCTACTACCAGAGGTGCTAAACCCAACGCTGAAGTTAAAGCGGTCATTAAAATAGCATTAAGCCGTTCCATCGATCCTTTAACGATTGCTTCCTTAAAAGGCATTCCTTCGGCAAATTTAGTATTGTAGTTATCGACTAATAACAACCCATTGCGAGTCGCCACACCAAATAGAGTGACAAAGCCAACTAAAGACGCCACAGAAATGACGCCGCCCGTCAACGCAACAGAAACGATTCCCCCTACCAACCCGATGGGCAAGTTAATCATAATCATCGCCGTTGAAGGGATGGACTTGACCGAGAGGTACATTAAAACTGTAATGACGATAAATGCGATCGCACTAAATATCAGAATATTTTGTGTAGCTCGTTGCTCGGCTTCAAATTGACCTCCATACTGGATAAAGTAACCGAAAGGCACCTGAACATTTTGCTTGACTTTGGCTTGAATGTCATTCACTACCGAGCGCAAATCTCTGCCTTTAGCATTAGCGGACACCACAATTAAACGGGAAACATTCTCGCGGTTAATCGTGTTTGGTCCCGTACCGTATTGAACCGTAGCGACTTGAGCCAGAGGAATTTTATTACCAGTAGGAGTATCAACTAACAAGTTTTGAATCGTCTCCAAATTATTCCGGGCTTCCGGCTTCAACCACACAACGAGGTCAAACGTTTGTTGTCCTTCCAAAACTTGAGACACGACTTGCCCATTCAGAGACGTTTCAATAATTTCCGATAATTCACCTACATTAAGACCATATCGACCAGCAGCCTGACGATTGAACTTGATTTGAAGCTGCTGAATCGGTACTTGAGGTTCGAGTTGCAAGTCTACAATTCCCTCAACCGTTTTCATTTGCTCCTCAACTCGGGCACCGATTTGGCGCAGTTGCTCTAAGTCAGAGCCAAAGATTTTGACCGCAATTTGACTCCTTACCCCAGACAAAACCTCATCCATACGGTGAGAAATAAACCCGCCGATATTGGGAGCTATTCCAGGTAATTTGGCAAATTCTTCTCGCAGCGCTTCCAGGGTTTTTTCTCGGTCTTCCATTCCCTTTTTGCTGATACCCATATCGATGTGTGCCGAATTAACTCCCGCCGCATCAGCATCTCCTGGAGCGCGTCCAGAACGTATCTGAATGTAATCAAAATTTGGGTCTTTTTTTAGAGCATCTTCAAGGGCAAAAGCCGCACTATTTGTAGCATCAAGCGACATTCCCGGATAGAGGAGGATGGTATTGACTAAGGTTTGCTCCTGAAACTCGGGTAAAAATACTCGTCCGAATGAAGGAAGAATAATTAAGGCTGCCACCATTGCCGCACTGGCTAAACCGAGGATAACTGCCGCATGACGCATCGAAAACTCTAACAATAAGCCATAAATTCGCTTAGCATATCTGGGCAACCAAGGTTCTTTTGCCTTCATGCGTTTAGTCGGTAGCAAGATGGCACACAACGCCGGAGATACCAGTAGTGATTCCAGACTAGAAATCACAACAACGACGAGATAAGTAATCCCCATCGGCGTAAAAATCCGACCTTCCACTCCGGGCAATGTAAAAATTGGCGAAAAGACGACGATGCCAATGACGGTGGCTCCAATTAGAGAGTCGCGCACCTCCTGACTGCCATCAAAAATGACATCCATGATGGGACGAGGATGAGGCAATAATTTATTTTCTCTCAAGTTGCGATAGGTATTTTCGGCATAGACAATGGCATCATCAATGGCTGTACCAATTGCCACGGATAGCCCACCCAATGTCATCGTATTTAGCCCCAATCCCATCCAATGCATGACCAATAGTGCGAATAGCCAAGTCAGAAAGAAATCCAGCAAAACTACAGCAAGGGTTCGCCAATTCATCAAAAAGGGGATGAGGATAACAGCAACAATAATGCTGCCTTCAATTAACGCTGACCTAACATTTTCAACCGAGGACTCAATATATTCTTCCTGACGAAACGTGAGCGTAACTTTAATATCTTTGGGGAGGGATTGCTGAACTTCTTTCATCGCCGCTTCTACCGCCCTCGTCACGGTGGGAGTGTCAGCACTGGGCTGTCTGTTCACCAACACGACAACGGCTTTTTGACCATTTAAACTCCCATCACCCCGCTTGATAGCCGCACCAATCTGCACGTCGGCTACATCAGCAATTCTCACAGGCGTTCCCTGCCGGGAAGTAATGGCAGAGTACTTCAAGTCGTCTAGGGCTTCAATTCGCCCCACTCCTCGGATTAAGGTTTCTTTATCGGGGGTGATTAAATAGCCACCCGGAGCGTTAGCATTAGCGGCTTGTACGGCTTCCGTGACATCTTGCAAGGAGACATCAAAGGCTTGCAACTTAGCGGGATCGACTAAGACTTGATACTGCCGCACATCACCGCCATACGCCACCACTTGAGCGACACCTGGAACAGCTAACAGGCGGTTGGTTACTTGCCAGTCAACGATGCGCCGCACTTCCATTAAAGGTGTGGTTTTGGAGGTAAAGGCATAGGTAAGGATAGTGCCAACGGGAGAGGTTGTCGGAGAAAGTTGCGGGGTTTCTGCGGCTTCAGGCAACTTACTTTGAGCTTGTTGCAATCGTTCTGTCACCAATTGGCGTGCTTGATAGATATCGGTTCCCCAGTCAAAGATAACTTTGACAACGGAAAGCCCTACAGCCGAGGAGGAACGTACTGCTGTTACCCCTGGCGTTCCGTTGATGGCACTCTCAATGGGTAATGTCACCAGAGACTCGACTTCTTCGGGTGCAAGTCCGGGTGCTTCCGTTTGAATTTCGACTTGGGGAGGTGCAAACGGCGGGAAGACATCCAGCTGCATCTGAGGAATGATGTAAATCGTCCACAGGGTAATGATGACGGTAGCGATAACGACGAGCCATCTGCGATCGATTACCCATCTGAGAATGGTGCTGAACATTTATTAGGTGTCAGTGCTGAGAACTCCCTTTTACATCATTGACACAGCCGAATGAAATCAGGATGAAATGCGATCGGCTAACGCTCTGCTAGCGCTGACGCAGTAGAGTTCCAGTTTGATTGAATTGAAAAGATGGGGCAGGTGAAGTGGCGAACCGCATATATTGGAGGAAATTAAATCCCACAACTTGAGCAGCACCCAATAAAACGAAACAATTATGGATTTGAACGAATTAAAGTGGATTAAGAATGTGAATGCAACAGAGGGTGACTGGGCTTATAAACATGAAGAGGTGGCTTATCCCTACCTCGTACCAGAGTTTCACTTGCATTGGAATATCAACGCCAAGGGGAACGTGTACAAGCTAACTCCGGGCGACCTCATCCTCTTATGCCAGAGGACACGGGTAACTCATCTCGTTAAAGTCTTAGATGATACTGTGCATGAGGACAGCCCTTTCCCAGACTTTCCTTTCTACCGCCGTGTGCAGGTAATGTGGATGGCACCGAAACCGTGGGACGAAGCCCCACATCAGAATGAAGTTTTTGGGTTTGACTTCCGATTCAGAGGCGGTAAAGCTATCAATCTTGAGAACGTCACTGCCATGCAGGAGTATTTTGATGAGGGGGAACTCGCAGCGTTTCAAGAGCGTGTCAAAGAGAAGCTTGCTCTCCGTATTTAGCCTCCCTAACTCTTTCTCAAAAACGATAAAAAGCTTAGCGATCGCCTTTTTAGAGAGACTAGTGGGTTGTCAAGCCAGCTTTGACTAGTTGAAGGAGTCTGGATATCCTAATTAAGAGCGATCGCTCTCAACAGTTAAGCAAAAAACCAGAGTCATTAAACTTCAATAGATGGATAGAGACGCTTGAGCTTAATGCGA
>DATNQL010000931.1:0-6265 GCA_036704025.1 Stenomitos sp. | reverse complement strand
TCGCATTAAGCTCAAGCGTCTCTATCCATCTATTGAAGTTTAATGACTCTGGTTTTTTGCTTAACTGTTGAGAGCGATCGCTCTTAATTAGGATATCCAGACTCCTTCAACTAGTCAAAGCTGGCTTGACAACCCACTAGTGCAGCATGGCGGAAATAACTATCCAGTGGAAACAGGTTAAAAAGCTTACTGTACAAACTTTCTTTCCTTCTGCCTCGAAAGTGGGGTGTAGGGTGTGGGGTGTAGGGTGTAAGGGAGGACTATTTTCATTCATGGCTGTGAATTTTTTTCATCGGGACTGCCTCCTGCCTTCTTTCCTTCTGCCTTCTTTCCTTCTGCCTCCTGCCTCCTGCCTTCTTTCCTTCTGCCTCCTGCCTCCTGCCTCCTGCCTTCCTGCACTAACCAGCGCTAGAAGATAATGGCAGCGATACAGTCACCGTTGTACCAACATTCACTTCGCTATCAATTTGAATCTGTCCGCTATATAAATCCACGCATCGATTGACAATCGCAAGACCTAATCCCGTTCCTTCAATTCGACCCACGTTGCTACAACGACTAAAGGTTTCAAACAGACGATTCCGCTCGTTTTTGGGAATACCAATCCCCTGGTCTTGGATGCGAAAGATAGCTGTATTATCTCGACAAACTAAATCAAATAGAATCTTTTTTCCCTGAGGAGAATATTTCAGCGCATTGGAGATAATATTGGTGAGGATATGCCGCAATAATCCTTCATCCATTTGCACTTCAGTACAGTTACCTTGACAACGAAAGATGATCAGATGTCGGTTGTGATCACCAAGCTGCATAGCTTCTGTTAGCTGGCGGCAAAACTTCTCTAAATTTAAAGGGATGGGTTCATACTGCAATTTCCCCACTTCTGTTTTTCCCAGAAGCATGACTTCATCGAGGAGTTGAGTCATATTATGGATACTTGTTTTCATTTGCTCAAAACACCTAGATTTTTTTTCTGGGGTGAGTTCATTTTCAAACTCTTGCAATAACTGCGAGGTTAACACTAATGTCGTTAAGGGATTGCGAAATTCATGAGATACCATTGAAATGAAGGTAGACTTTAATTCATTCAACTCTCTTTCTTTGTAGAGCGACTCAAGAATTGCTGCCTCACTTTCTTTCAAACGTTTGAGAATTTGAGCACGTTCAATGGTGTAGCAAATGGTACGTCTCAGTAATTGAATATTGACCTGATCTTTTACTAAATAGTCCTGTGCGCCTGCGGACATCGCTTGCAGAGCTAACTCTTCATCATCAAATACTGTTAGGATGACAATGGGTACATCAGGGATAGAAGTACAAAACTGAGTAACAGTATCGACGCCATCCGAATCTGGCAAACGCAAGTCTAATAAGGCAATATTAAAGGCGTTTTGGCGGCAGACTTCAATCGCTTCATCCAATCGCTCAACATGAGTCAGACTCCACTTTCCTGAACCAGCACGTAAAAAAACTCTGTGAAATAGCTCGGCATCGCTGGGGCTATCCTCGACTAGCAGGGCGTGAATTACTAATTCATTCATAGAAAAGTTGAGATATTAAACATAGAGAGCTTCAGGATTAATATTTTTAACTATTTCACCCCGATGAATGGATCGGAATCACTGATTGAGAGTTAGTGAGAGTATTTTAATTCATTTCAATCGGCTGGCAACAGAACGGCGGCTAACCAAAATTCCTTAATCAGTTGCACAACATGAATAAATTGCTCAATATCTATAGGTTTCGTCACATAACAGTTGGCATTGAGATTATATGAACGTAAGACATCTTGTTCATCGTTAGATGTCGTTAAAATGACAATAGGAATGCATTTTAAATGAGGGTTTGATTTCACTTCTTCTAACACCTCTCGTCCGTCCATTCCGGGTAAATTTAAGTCAAGTAATATCAGGTCAGGTCGGGGTACATGGATAAATTCTCCCTGTTGGAACAAGTAGTCCATCGCCGTCTCACCATCTTCAACCCAATGGAGATTGTTCGCAATTTTAGCTTTGCTAAATTCCCGAATCGTGAGATTGGCATCACTAGGAGAGTCTTCAACCAACAGAATTTCAATGGGTCGGAAGTTATGGGAATTTTTCATAAAAATTTAACGGAAAAGTCAAGTAAAAGGTTGTTCCCACTCCGGGTTCGGATTCAGCCCAAATATGCCCACCGTGACGAGTGACAATTTTCTTGCAAATTGCCAGTCCAATCCCAGTGCCGGGATACTCTCGACGGGTATGAAGTCTCTTGAAAACCTCAAAAATCCTTTCTAAATATTGGGGCTTAATCCCAATTCCCTGATCTCGCACTTGAAAGAGCCAATGGTTATCCTGTTGTTCTGCGGTGATATAGACTTGGGGCGGTTCGTGCCGATAGAATTTAATCGCATTGCCGATAATATTTTGTAATAGCTGAATGAGTTGGTTTTGATCGGCATTGATTGTGGGGAGCGGATCGGCGGTAATGGTAGCCTGGTTATCTGCGATCGCTACCTGTAAGTTTTGCAGAACTTGCTGTAAAACCGCATTACAATCTGTCGGTGCAAACTCTTTGCCCCGAGTTCCGACACGAGAATAAGCCAGCAAGTCTTGAATCAGCTGCTGCATTCGCTTGGCACCATCGATGACAAATTCAGCATACTCTTGAGCTGTTTCATCGAAGTGTTCACCATACTCATTCACCAGCAGTTGGGTATAGCCTGTGATCGCCCGAAGCGGTTCTTGTAAGTCGTGGGATGCCACATAGGCAAATTGTTCCAGTTCCTGATTCGAGCGTTGGAATTCCTGGTTGAGGATGTCCAACTGCTCATTCGTTTTTTGAAGTTGATCGTTGGTTTGTGCTAGCTCTGCCGTTCGCTGTTCCACTCTGGATTCTAGCTCCTGGTTTAACCGCAAGATTGCCGCTTCAGAGCGTTTGCGATCGCTAATGTCGCGAATCACAGCTAATAAACCCGTGGAATTGCCGTTGGCATCCCTGATCACGCTCACCGCCGAATCGACATAAATTTGAGAGCCATCTCGCCTGACATGGATATTTTCGCCGTGCCAAGCACCTGTTGTAGCTAGAGCGTGATGGGCTGCTTGCTGCTCGGCAGGGTTGTACCAGGAGTACTGATATCCTTGAGAGAGGAAGAAACCCCTGATTTCCTCGGCTTTGCAGCCATAGAGTTTTTCCGCCGCTTGATTCCAAAAGGTAACCCGCTTCTGAATATCAATCGCAATAACGGCATTGCTCACCTGTGATAAGATATCTGCCTGAAATCGAATCTGTGCCTGTGCCTGCCTGCGCTCTGTAATGTCTTCAATCGCTGAGAGAAGGCAGGATTTATTGGCGATGTAGATGGTTTCGGCACTGAGTCGGCACAGTCGAGGGTTGCCGAACTTGTTGATGAAAGGGACTTCGAGATTTCTGATTTTGCCTTGGGATTTTAACAACTCAATCATTTGTTCCCGTTGTTGAGCCGTTTGCCATATGCCCAATTCCAGGGTGGTTTGTCCAATTGTCTCTTCAGGAGAATAACCCAACAAATCCTCAAAGCGTTGGTTGCAGTCTAGACACCGTCCCTCTTCCACGGTATCAATGATCATTGCCAGAGGATTACAGTGAAATGCCTTGGCAAATTTTTCCTCCGAAATCCGCAGTGCCTCTTCCATCCGTTGGCGATCGCGCTGTGCTCGTAAGGAGAAAATACCATAGCTGACATTATCCGCCAGTTCCGTTAACAACTGCACTTCTTCTGTATCAAAGGCATCGGCTCTGGAAGAATAGAGATTCAACGCGCCGAAAACTTGTTCGCGCTCCATCAAGGGTACTGCCAGTGAAGACTGATACCCTCGTTTGATGGCTTCCTCGCGCCAGGGAGCCAAGTTGGGGTCGGTTAAAATATTCTGAGCGATTGTAGATTTCCCTGAGCGAATCGCCCTACCCGTTGGTCCTTGTCCTCGCTCCGTATTCGCCCAGGTAATGGTAGCGTTCTGTAAATAGCCGACTTCATACCCTGCATAAGCCACGGGTTGAACAGTTTTACTATCGTCCTGTTGAGCATAGCCAACCCAAGCCAGATGATATTCTCCCAGATCGATCAGCAATTGGCACACCGTTTCTAATAAACCGAACTCCTCCGTGGCTTGAGCAACAGCCCGAATCGAAGCACTCAACACCCGTAAGGCTCGATTCACCGCATTGAATTCGGCTGCCTCGGCTCGTCGGCGGAGCTCCGCTTGCCGATGGGCATCACTAATATCACGAGCAACCCAGACAACTGAATCATTGGGTAACGGTGAAATCCTCGCGCTAAACCAAACGGGTTGGTTATTAATTTGTAAACTATAGTCAAAATCAACGATTTGCTGAGTGTTCAAAGCTTGTTGCACTTTCCCGAACCAAATTTCACCCGTTTCTTCTTGCAGAAATTGTTTGAGGGTTAAGTTAGCGAGATTGGTGTCCCAGGTGGGCGAACCCGTTGGTTTCGTGGGTACAACTTGGATGCTTTTTTTCTGATCAATCACCAGTACAATGTCAACCATCGCCTCAAAGATGGCACGCATTTGCCGTTCGGAACTGAGCAGCTTTTCTTCAATCCATCGCCGATCGCAAATTTCCTGTTGGAGTTGGGTGTTCGTTTGTCTTAATTCTTGGGTTTTATCGGTGATTGTTTGTTGTAAAAGTTCAATGGTGGTGTAAAGTTCTACAGGGTCTAAGGCTTGCAGAATACTACTTTGCGTAATAATTCCTGCTAAGTATCCCGCATCATCCACCACCACCAAGCGCCGGATACTCTGCTCTTGCATGAGCTGATTGGCTTGCCATAGGGTGTCGCTTGGATGAATGGGCAGCAGTGGGCAACTCATCACCGCTTCGGCGGAAGTTTGGACAAAATTGAGTCCTTGACTGGTAAATTTAACGATGTCCCGTTCGGTAATGATTCCTACGGGTATTAATGGAGTTAAAGGTTGTAGGTTGTTTGGGTTTGCATCCTTAACGTTTAACCCTTCATCTGAACCTTCAACCTGCAACCGTCCAGCCGGCGACTCTGCTAACGGCTGACAAATCACCACACAACTTTTACGATGGGTTGCCATCTGCTGTGCTACCTGAAACACCGAAGCCGTGCTCGGGGCTGTCATCACCTCGGCTGTCATCATTTCCGCAACACGCCGCAGTTGTAACAGATCAGTGGGTTTAAGAATTGTCCTTAAACTTTCTGGGGTCACAATGCCCAGTACTCCCCCATGGTCGTCTACGATGGGCAAATGACGAATCTGAGCGCAACGCAACTGAGCCAGTAAGGAGAAGATATCGTGGGCTTCTGCAAGAGGAAGGGAAATCACGTTCTCCGTCATTACCTGGGAGACAACAACCCCAGCTAAGGACATCTGACTCGCGGTAATTCTGACGATATCCCGCTCCGTGAGAATTCCGACAACTTTCTGCTGCTCTACGATTAAAGTACAAGTGGAACGATGCTGACTCATCGCCGCGATCGCTTCCATGATCGGAGTGTCAGAAGGCATGATCACAGGATGCTTGTTGATCGCCTGCTCGAGTTCAGTTGAAGCGTGAATGGACATGGGGGTGAAGGGCTGGCACGGCTTGGGAAAGTCATCACTTCTAGATAGTAGAATTAATCTCCCTCTTACGGGGGATGATAACCCACTCCTCAATTTCTTGCAGCCGTTGAGATGCCTAATTAACCATTGCCCTCAAATTAATTCACATGACGGCAAATATCCCAGAACCACTGCTCCATGCGATCGCCCATGGCTTGATTAGAATATTCGACTTCTACCCGTTGGCGGCAGGCATGGCGGTCAATTTGATCTAATTTCCCCAATGCATCGACCAATCCTTCGACCGAATCAGGCTCGACTAAGAACCCACTTTTTCCCTCTTCCACGATTTCAGCCGGCCCACCCCGACGGTAGGCAATCACCGGCACCCCACAAGCCAGGGCTTCAATAGCGACATTGCCAAATGCTTCCACCCAACGCGGCGTCATCAACAAGGCGCGACACTGACGTAAGTGTTGTGGCAATTCATCGGTGGAGAGAAATCCTTCGTATTGTATGGGAGCGTTGGGATAAGCTTGTAAAATCTGTTGCCAATAGAATTCATCTTGCAAGAACCCCATAATTTTTAGGGGAATTCCAGTTAACTGGGAGGCCGCAACCGCATCTTCTAACCCCTTCTCCGGTGCAATCCGACCCATCCACCCCATCCAAGACGCGGGTTCGGCACAGAAGTCATAATGCAACAGATC
>DATNQL010000930.1:0-2989 GCA_036704025.1 Stenomitos sp. | reverse complement strand
GGTAGAGTTGCCTTAGCAACAACGGTCGGCGGATTCAGCCTCGTTTCAGGGTGGCGTAAGAGTGACGGGTTAGGAGTTTCAACGCTCGCACTGGCTAGAGCAAGGGATGATCCAATGAGGGAGAGCACAAAAAGGACAAGGGTGCGCTTAGAAATTGATGTCCAAACAAAGCGAGCGGTACGTCTGGTTTCGGGTCTTGCTCTTTTGCTCATCCGCTAGCCTCTTTGACCAAAATTGGGGTCTGTAGAAGTCCATGATTGAAGTGAAATCTTGGGCAGCATATCAAGAAATAATGACTTGAGGGCGCTTACCTTCCGAGGTTGAGCCTCATAATAGAGAGTAAGGCCCCAACTGGGGTTTAAGTTTACTGCTCGAACTGGAAAATTGCTCACATAACAGGAAAGATACAGGTTCCTGTGATCCTGCCGTCTTTACGAATACAGGAGAGGATACTATCTATCCGGCACAGGGGCGGCGAGTAACACAGCGTTGCCAAAAAACGTTTTATCCCTGTTGGCTCAATCGGATTGAGCTGTTTTACAGAAATTACTGGAAAAATCTGTAGTGAAAGTTACAATAAGGCGACCTAAAATCGGGGATTGCTAGAGTAGAGGATTTCCTAGTAAGATTTCTACTCTGTCAAGAAAGGCAGATATCGGTATGTGAATCAGGTTTTAAGAGTATTTCTCCAAGCGCTAACTCCGCAGCCCACTTTTGCCATTCGGCTAGTGGGTTACACTCCTTAGACCATTGAAGCACTTTGATCGGTCTGCTCGTCAAGCCTCTAGGTTGAATTGCCTCCATTGTAAAGTTGAGGATTCAGCGTTGATGTTAGCCGCCAACCTAGAATTCACCAGCTCCTCACCCCAAGAGTATTTCTGTCGGCTTCCCCATCGAGTTAGTAGACTGACCCACTAATGTAAATGTTTCTAATTTTTCAATAGGCTTTGAAAAAGTGAACTAAGAATCAACTACCGACTGAACAGCATTCAATCCGTAAATTTGTGTCCCTAAGAATTGTGAATGATCAGATGAATAACAGGAGCATCAAGGTAAATCAACAAGGTTACTCAAGCCATCAGGGCGCTCAACCCTATTCAGGTCAACGGTGGTTGGTAGAAGAACGGGATGCGTGTGGTGTTGGCTTCATTGCCTCTTGTGGGGGCAGTGCCACCCACGAACTGATTGAGCAGGCTTTGTCTGCCCTCAGTTGTTTGGAACACCGGGGCGGATGTAGTGCCGACCAAGATTCTGGGGATGGTGCGGGTTTAATGAGCGCGATTCCCTGGGACGTATTGCAGCCTTGGTTTGCCGAGCAAAACTTGGATATGCCGCCCACCCAGCAGTTGGGCGTCGGTATGCTGTTTCTACCCAAAGATCCGGATCTGCTGAAAAAAGCCCGTGCCACCGTTGAAGAGGTGTTGGGACAAGAAGGGTTGACCGTTTTGGGCTGGCGAGTCGTACCCGTGAAAGACTCGGTTCTGGGTGTACAAGCACGAGAGAACGAACCTCGAATTGAACAGGTGATTGTTCTGTCTCCAACCAAGCAGGGAGATGAACTAGAGCGTGCCTTGTTCAAGGCGATGCGTCGCATTAGTAAGGCGTTAGAGTCAGACGATACCGTGAAAGGATCTGATGATTTCTATGTGTGTTCGTTCTCCAGCCGTACCATTGTCTACAAAGGGATGGTGCGTTCAGCGGTGCTGGGCGAGTTTTATACGGACTTAAAAAACCCCGCTTACAAAAGTCCCTTTGCCGTTTACCATCGACGCTTTAGTACGAACACTCTACCCAAATGGCCCCTAGCTCAGCCTATGCGGTTGTTGGGACACAACGGTGAAATTAATACACTGTTGGGCAATATCAACTGGATGATGGCTCGTGAGGCTGACTTAACGCATCCACTGTGGGGCGTGAGAACGACACCGGATGAAATCAAGGCTCAAGAGGCGGCACTCAGTACACCGGCTGAATTAGCCACAGAATTGGATGGCCTCAAGCCTATTGTGAATCCCGACAACAGCGACTCCGCCACTCTAGATAACGTCCTAGAGCTATTAGTGCAATCCGGGCGTAGCCCCATGGAAGCATTGATGATGATGGTACCAGAAGCGTACCAAAATCAGCCGGATTTAGAGAAATATCCGGAAATTGTTGATTTTTACGAATACTACAGAGGGATTCAGGAGGCGTGGGACGGCCCAGCGCTGTTAGTATTCAGTGATGGTAATGTTGTGGGAGCCACTCTGGATCGCAATGGACTGCGGCCTGCCCGTTACAGCATCACACGGGATGGCTATGTGGTTGTCGCCTCAGAAGCTGGTGTTGTAGACTTGCCCGAAGCCGAGATTGTGGAAAAGGGCCGACTAGGGCCAGGGCAGATGATTGCTGTGGACTTAGAAACCCACGAGATTTTGAAGAACTGGGACATTAAGCAACGGGTTGCGACTCGGAAGCCTTATGGAGAGTGGTTGCAACAGCACCGCGTTGTCTTAACACCACAGCCTTTTGTTGACAGCCCTCAGTTAGAGGCATCGGTATTACTGCGCCAGCAAACCGCCTTTGGTTATACGGCAGAGGATGTCGATTTGATCATCGAGCCAATGAGCATCGAAGGGAAGGAACCCACGTTCTGCATGGGCGATGATACTCCCTTAGCCGTGCTATCCGATAAGCCACGATTGCTCTATGACTACTTCAAGCAGCGCTTTGCCCAGGTGACGAACCCGCCGATTGACCCCCTACGGGAAAGTTTGGTGATGTCGTTGAGTATGCAGCTTGGTGAACGAGGGAATCTCCTGGATGCCCAGCCAGAGTATGCCCGGATGTTAAAGCTGGAGACGCCCATTCTCAACGAGGTGGATTTAGAGGCGGTGAAGGCTTCGGGGTTTGAAACGGCTGAACTCTCGACCTTATTTGAAATTACGGCGGGTCCTCAAGGGCTGGAGGCGGCGGTGCGGAATTTATGCGATCGCGCAGCCGTTGCCGT
>DATNQL010000929.1:0-2183 GCA_036704025.1 Stenomitos sp. | reverse complement strand
GAGAAACATTAAAAACAATTGAGTCATATCATTCGGGTTGAGAGTGGTCTGTTTAAAAAGTCTGAAATGACCGACTGGCAATGTTTTTGAAATCTAACATCCAAACTCTCAACGCCAAAATGGTATCAGTCTTAGGGGATTATTGCCCTAGCTAGATGCAACATTTAGATTCATTGGGTTCCTCACCGAATCCAACTGGACTAGGGATTCACCAGAAGCTAATGGCTTGTCGGCATCAGTCGTTCGGGTAAACAATCTTGCCGAATGAGATCTTGGTAAGTCTCCCGCTTCAAAATTAAGTTAGCTTCTCCCTCATTGACCAATACAGCAGCCGGTCGCGGCAGGCGATTGTAATTAGATGCCATGCTGTAATTGTATGCACCAGTACCCATAACCACCAAGATATCCCCGACCTCAGTTTTAGGCAGGATGGCTTCTTTAATCAGGATATCTCCTGATTCACAGTGTTTACCGGCAAGGGTGACGGTTTCTGTAGCCGGAGCAGACATTCGATTCGCCACAACGGCGCGATATAGGGACTGGTAAGTAATGGGGCGAGGATTATCGGACATGCCGCCATCAACAGCAAGGTAAGTCCGGATTTCGGGAATTTCCTTCCGGCTGCCCACCCGATAGGCGGTAATACAGGCTGAACCAATCAATGATCGTCCCGGTTCCGATATGAGCTTGGGTAAGGGCAGTTGCTGCTGTTCACAAGCACTCATCAGCGCTTCGGAAACACTCTTCACCCAGTCGTCAATACTAGGGGGATCGTCTGATTCAGTGTAACGAATTCCTAAGCCACCTCCGACATTGAGTTCTTGAATCGATAAACCGTAGCCAGAGGCTTTAGCCATAAAATCCACTAACACACCCGCCAAGTCTTGGTGCGGTTGCCGCTCAAAAATCTGAGAGCCAATGTGGGCGTGTAAACCGATGCAGTTGAGGTTGGGGTGTTGACTGACAAAGGCAAAGAGTTGGTCTAAGGCGTTGGGATCAAAGCCAAATTTGCTATCGAGATGACCAGTACGAATGTATTCATGGGTATGACACTCAATCCCTGGAGTCAGTCGTAGCATGATCCGAATCGGATGGGATGTGGGAGGAGTGGGCGGCGAGGCAGATTCGCCACTCAAGTCTGAAGTCGGCAATTGCCAATCGGCAAGGGTGTGTAACTCCAGCCAGTTATCTACCACAATCGTGCAGCCACTTTCAATCGCTAGCTCTAGTTCAGCTTTCGATTTGTTATTGCCATGAAGATACAGTTTTTCGGCTTTGACGCCAGCTTGTAAAGCCGTGTAGAGTTCACCCCCAGACACAACATCGATCCCCAAGCCTTCTGAGGCGGCGATCGCACAAACGGCTAGGCAATTCCAGGCTTTAGAGGCATAAAGAACCTGGGAATCCCCTTTGTAGTATCGGGCAAAGCCATCTCTGTACTGGTGGCAGGCTGTTCGTAACGTCACCTCGTCCAAAATATACAAGGGGGAACCAAAGCGTTCCACCAACGTCATGACATCACAACCCCCTATTTCCAGACAGTCACGGCTGTTGACTGTGGCACTCAGAGGTAACAATTCCTGATTGGGTGAGCGAGGAGTATCCCCATTGCTGGGTGATGGGAGATACTGACCTCCAGAATTTTCAGCCCCAGCCGTGTCAGTTGAAAGCATAATGGAAATATTATCCTTGGTTGGCATTACAAGCGGAAGAGATCGTCCCGTTAATCAGTGTACAATTGAGGGCTGTGACTTTCTTAAAACTTAAACCGCTAACCCTAGAACAGCTGAGTGCCGTTGTAGAACTAGACCAGTTGTGCTTTGGTGGCCTGTGGACGCGGTCGGGTTATGAGCGAGAGATAGAAAGCCCCAACAGTCAATTGCTGATTTTAGAAGCGGCAATTGACCCAGGGGAATCCGGATTTGAGACACCGTCATCCGGTTTAGGCGAGGGATTAATGGTGACCCCAGAGGTTGAACTCGAAGGGAATCCAGTCAAACCTAACCCGACTCAAAATGCTCAGACAGCGGATTTGGAAACCGCACCGACCCCCCCAACTGTTCTAATTGGGTTAGGTTGTTACTGGTCAATCTTGGAGGAGGCGCACATTACGATTCTTGCGGTGCATCCGGACTACCAACATCAAGGGCTGGGTCAATTACTCCTGTATGCTTTACTACGGG